>NZ_PCPW01000013.1:0-117624 GCF_002979835.1 Arthrobacter sp. MYb221
ACTTCGGCAGGATACTTCTTGGGCATGGTTTCTATCTTTCTCTCGAAAGACAGCGGCATCAAATCAGGGACGGTTCAGACCGGGTGCATGGCGGGATCCCTGAGCAGTTCGAAGATCTCTGAAGGCGCGGCGGCCACGAGGCGGCTGCGGGTTTGGCGATACGGGGATTTATTCATCAGCCCATCCTATGCATCATCTGATCCGGTGCCCGGCGGCCGGGCCTATCCCCAACGATGTTGTTGTGCCATTCTGGGTTTACCTGCACCAGTCAGGAAGGGAAATCGATGAGCCACCGAAGCGATCCGGACCTTTTACTTGGCCCGATGCTCCGCCACGTAGATGCTAGCTCCGCCAGTATCTGGGTGGAGACAGCTCGGTCTGGCACCGTCGAGGTCCGTTGCGGTGAAGACATCTGGAGTGCGCCGACTTTTGGTGCCCACGGCCACCACTATGCATTAGTTGAGGTGACGGGGCTGGAGGTTGGAAGCGTTTATCCCTACAGCGTGCATCTGGATGGGGAACGAGCCTGGCCGCGCGATGATGGCTTCCCCGATTCCATGATCACCACCATCGACCCCGCCAAGAATCCACGGCTGGCCTTCGGGTCCTGCCGCACCAGCGTTCCGCATGACGCGGCGGGCAACCGCAAGCACGGGGTGGACGCGATGCGCGCCTATGCCCTGTCCATGGCGGGCCCGGATCATGGACCGTGGCCGGATCTGATGCTCTTCCTCGGGGATCAGGTTTATGCGGACTCCACCAGTGACCAGATGCGCGAGTTCATCCGCAGCCGGCGCGATATCAGGGAAGAACCCGGGGCGGAGCTGAAGGACTTCGAGGAATACGCCCACCTGTACCGGCTGGCCTGGTCGGACCCGGCCAACCGCTGGCTTCTTTCCACCCTGCCCAGCGCCATGATCTTCGACGACCATGACATCCGCGACGATTGGAACTCCTCGCACAGTTGGAAACAGGACATGGAGCAGAGAAGCTGGTGGCATGAACGCATTGTTGCGGGCCTCGGCTCCTACTGGATCTATCAGCACTTGGGCAACCTCTCTCCCGAAGGCCGGGCTGCAGATCCACTGTGGCAACGCATCGCGGCCCACACCGGCCCCGAAGAATTGGATATCACTGCCGACTTGGACCGGTTCGCCGAGCGCGTCGATGCCGCACCGGAAGAATACAGGTGGAGCTACTGCCGCGACTGGGATACGGTGCGGTTGATCGTGGTGGACTCCCGTGCCGCGCGCAGCCTTGACCCCGAAGCGCGTGCCCTGCTTGATCCACCGGAAAGTGCGTGGCTTGACGAGCAAATGCAAGGTGGATTCCGCCACATGCTGGTCGCTACCTCACTGCCCTTCCTGCTACCCATGGGACTGCATCACGTGGAAGCGTGGAACGAGGTCTACTCCTCCGGGGAACGTGGCCCGGCCCGGGCGTGGCTCGGCGAACGGCTGCGCCGGGCCGTGGACCTTGAGCATTGGGCGGCGTTCCAGCAAAGCTTCCAGGACGTGGCCCGGTGGGCCACCGAGGTTGCCGATGGTAAGCGCGGACCAGCCCCGCAGACCGTCACCTTCCTCTCCGGGGACGTGCATTTCTCCTATGTCTCCGAAGTCGAACGCGAGACCGGGAGCAGGATCATACAAGCTGTGTGTTCGCCCATCCGCAACCCACTGCCCCGGTTGATGCGCTACTTTGCCGCAGCCTTGGCCTTGGGTCCGGCCGTCCCCTTCGGGGCTTGGATGGCTCGCACCTCACACGTGCCGGATCCGCCCTTTCGCTGGGACGGCATCTTGGGGCCGTGGTTCGACAACAACCTAGCCATCCTTCAGGACACCGAGGACGGGCTGGTGATCAGCTGGGTCACCGGAGTGGTGGAGCACCAAGACCATCTGCACCCGAGGTTGGAAACCGTCGAAGTGGCAGCGATCGAACCGCGCGAGGGATGACGCGACCGTCTGGTATCGGGGGTATTAGCGGATTCTCGCCTCGGCTTGATGAATACGGCAACAGCCAACGTACCCGGCGTACCTTTGAGCGCTTGTCTACAGATATGGGGCTGCATCTGTTTCAGCACTTTGATCATGACGCATAGCCCCTCCTTTTTCACCCCATGACAAAGCCTTTATTGTGAACAAAGAACTGCGCCTTCGGAGGCAAGAGCCGGCGAGCGTATTTGCCGGATTCTTGTCTGCCTGTCCGAGTACCTAGGTGCCGTTGCAGTGTTTGGTGATCAGGGCGGCGAAGCGAAGCTTCTCCAGAGCCTCGGGCACCGGGAAGCGCGTGCGTTTTTTTGAGAGCGCACCGGTCAACGGTTGCAGAATCCGCACGGTGTCTTTGCGGAATCCAATGAGGTTCGACTCGTTGAGACGCCAAGGTACTTCTGGGTGGGCTTCACGAATCTCAAGCAGCGTGTTCAAGTCAGCAAGATCCTTGTCTTTTCGGCGTTCGCTCCAGGCAAAGGCTTTGAGGACAAGAGCTTCTTCAAGGTTGGGAATGCGGGTCTGGTAGTTCAGGGTTTCTCCGTCGCCCAGGTCGGCTTCGACGTCAATGATCAGCGGTGGGTGGTTGAAGACATAGGCCAGTTCGATCAGGGTATCAATTTGGCCAACGCCTGGAACGGTTTGTGGACGAATACCAGGCGCGTTGCCGGTGCGTGGAGCGAGAAGGTTGATCTCTACTCGTTGTTCTGGAGCGAGTTCCTGGTAGAACAGGTTCCCTCCTTGTTTAGTGAAGTTTTGGGCGAGGAAGTTCCTGATCATAGGGGCTGCGATTTCCAGACTGCCGATGGCAGTATCGGCATCTGTCGTTGATCGAGGGACCGCGTTTGCGGCGGGATAAACATGCAGCAGCAGACGCACCATGTGCCCACCCACGATCCGGTAGTCGTTGCCTTCGGCCGCCTCAGCAACAGCCTTTTGCCCCCGGTACCCCAGGGCGTCAGCGGCACTCGTAGCGAGGGCGTAGATCTTGTGCGGCTTGGTCATAGCGAAAGAGCCGTGGTGATCAGAGCAGCGAGCTGTTCCGCAGCCTCGCGGCTGTCAACGTCGTTGCTGTTCAGGACATCCCAGTAGACCAGAGCCGCATCGGCAAGATCCAGGTCCTCGTATATGGGAAAAGCTCCTATCTCGGTCAGACGCCAAGTAGTTGGATCATCGGGGATGCAGGTGATGAGTGTGGCTTCTTCTAACGGGGCAGCGACAAAGCCACGGCCTGATAAGTCGATCGGGCTGTCGACGTAGATCCGACCGCGGGTAGGGAGTTTCCACGGCATCAGCCGGTCAGCTGCCACGTCCCCACTCACCAACGGATGCACGTCGAGCAAGCGTGCTTCTTCAACAGCGTTCAGAGTTTGCTTAACAATGGGGTCCAAGCTGTACCAGCCAAATTGCTGCCCACCCGCCCCAGGGTAAGCTGCCGCCCACCGTTCTAGTAGTTTTACCGGCTTCTGAGCTTCCACACCGTCAATGGTGCTAGTGACCAGAGGGCCGAGATTCTTGCAAACGCGCGATACCATCTGCTGGCTCACACCCGCATACCCTGCGATCTCCGACTGATGCATTGGCGTATCAGCCAACAAAAGGCACCGTTCGATGGCCCAACGCCCCCACGCCATTCTGCGCGAGCTCTTCCGCTGAACAGGAGTGGCCTGTTCGAAAGCCTCAGGAGTGAAAACTGTGCCTTTGAGGATCAGCTGCAGCGGATGCTCCGTGAGCACATCAACCTGCCCGGCCCGAGCTTGTTCAAGAACACCATCGGTGGCTGTGCGGCCCGCAAACAGGGGACGTACCGGAGAACCTTGATGAGCAATAAAGTTACGAATGGTGCGCGCAGAGACTCGTTCCGCCGAAGGCACCATCGCCACTGAAAAGATTGCGTTCTCCGGCGAGCGCAGCAACCACGACCGCTCCTCAGTTCCTCCATCGATACGGAAATCCAATTCGCGAAGAAGGGAGACTACATCAAGACTCATAACCCACCACCTGTTACAACTATAATCCCATACTACGGGTTGAGAGTTGTTAGACAAAGAAATAAAAAAGAGGTATAGGCAAAGAGATCTGTTCCAAGGTACAGCGGCTGTACGGAAGCCGCTACAGAGGCAGGACGCACCACCTTTGGCAAGCCCAGATCTGAGGTACTTTCACGTAGGTCATTCGGAAGAGCGGCGAAATGTGCCATCGGCAGCTGGCGCGTGATCGCAGGATGGCCGGTACGGCCAGGTCTACTGCCGCCCCTTCCACGATAGTATGCCCACCTGCCTGTAGCGTGCCATCCTGATGGATTCCGGTGCTGGAGAAAATCGGCCTTCTGCGCATCATCGAGGTCTCTGAGCGATACTCACCGGCTTCGACCCGGACCTGTCTCGCCAAATCACGCAGACCAGCACAGGAATCCGCGGGCTAGCGCCGACAACGCGCCAGTCGGACACCTCGATCAAGTCCGAACGCGTCAGCCATTCAGGCAGCAAACGACTTGAAATGAGCATTGTTCCTCTCAGCGTTCGCATCCATCCGCTTCGGCCCGATCAGCCGATCCCACTACGACCGGACACGAGCCCGGAGAAAGCGCCACAACCAAGCGCTCATCGCACTAGCCCACCGCCGCCTCACAGTCCTGTTCGCCATGCTCCGGGACGGGTCACTCTATGGCGTTCCAGAGCTGAGAATTGCTTGACTTTTTACATAGGGGCACCCCCTGTTCTCGAGGCACGTGGCCGAGAACCCAGAGCGTGCCGTCTGATGTCTAGGACACGTGCCCCTGGAACGCTTCACCGAACCGTGACGTTCTTGCCCGGGCGACAGCCCTTCTCGTCTCGGATAATTCATCCATTACTACCGTCAACCAGTTTTTCGCGAAAAACAGCATCGCAGGCGTCTAGTTCATTCCATTGTCAACAGCAAGTTATTGAGCTGCAAAAGGACCGGTTCACGCATTGCCGCGTGATCCGGCCCTTTCGGCTATTCAGATTCTTGGGTCTGACCTTTCAGTAAGTGAGCTCTTCAGCTCTCCACACGCTGTACCTTACCTACCAGAAAGACATAGGCGAGGATGCCGATAGCAGCAATGACGGTCATATAAATGAAAGCCGGACCGAAGTCAGTGGCGGACACCAGCAAACCAATCACGATAGGCGTCGCAATCGAAGACAAGTTACCAATGAAGTTGAACATGCCTCCGGTCAACCCGATTAGATGCGACGGAGCCATGGCGGATACCAATGACCATGTAATCGAGGCCAAGCCATTTCCGAAGAAGGCAATGGACATGAACATGATGACCATTACTGTGCTATCGGTAAAAATCGCACCAATCATGCTCATGGAGAGCAACAAGCCCACGATGATTGGCAGCTTACGCGACGTGCCCAGGCTTGCACCACGTTTGAGCATCAGATCCGAAAGCACGCCACTGATCAGGACGCCTACCAGCGCAGCGATAAAAGGAAGGGAGGCTAAGAATCCAGTCTTGATGTAGTCCATCTGACGGTATGTCACTAGGTATGTCGGGAACCAAGTGAGGAAGAACCAAAGGGTTGAGGTCAGACAGAACTGACCGATATAGATGCCCCACAGTTTGCGACGACCCAATACCAAAGCGAAGTCTGCCTTGCTCAGCTTTGGCTTGACTTCTTTGGTCTTGGTGCTGCCGAGGTCAACAAGTCCGCCACCTTCACGGATATAGTCCACTTCGGCAGCATTGGCTCGCTTCGAATCGACCGGGTTGCGGTAGACGACGTACCAAACGAGGCCCCACACCACGCCAACTCCACCGGTAACTACGAAGACCCAGTGCCAGGTCAATGCGTGCTGCAACCACAGTAGAACTGGGGTCAGCAGTGCAAGTCCAATGAACTGGCCCGAGGTGTAGAAACCGATAGCGGTTGCGCGTTCACGTTCAGGGAACCATGCGGTAACCACCTTGTTGTTGATTGGATAAGCCGGTGCTTCAAAGCCACCCACCGCCATGCGCAGGACAATCAGTGCAACAAAGCTGCCAGCCATTCCCATGAAGATGGTCGCTACGGACCACAGCACCAGGCAAATTGGGTACAGCAGTCGTGGCTGAACTTTGTCGACCAGCCAACCGCCGGGCAACTGCATAGCAGCGTAGGTCCAGCCAAACGCGGAGAGCAATAGGCCCTGTTGTGCGGTATCTAAGCCAAATTCGTCGGCAATGAGCGGGGCCGCCACCGAAAGGTTGGAACGATCCATGTAGTTGATAACAACGGTAAGGAACAACATGAACGCTACGACATAGCGCATTTTTGTGGCTTTGCCAGTCCCCGTAGTGGTGGGCGCTGACAACGCTGTCGAGTGTGACATATGGTTTACCATTCTGCGAAGGACCCATCTTTGTGCCGCCAAATTGGATTGCGCCAGCGGTGTCCTTCCACTGCGCGTTCAATGACGTATTCTTCGTTGACGTCAATACCCAGACCCGGGCCTTCAGGGATGGCGACCATGCCATCTTCGTAGGCAAAGACCGACGGGTCGTTGACGTAGTCAAGGAGGTCGTTGGATTCGTTGTAGTGAATTCCCAGGGACTGTTCCTGGATAAATGCGTTGTAAGCACCGGCATCGATCTGCAGGTTGGCGGCCAACGCAATGGGGCCCAGTGGGCAGTGAAGAGCAACGGCGACGTCATAGGCTTCAGCCATGGACGCAATCTTTCGCGCCTCCGTGATGCCGCCACAGTGCGAAGGGTCTGGCTGAATGATGTCCACAGCTCCGCTGGCCAACACGTCTTTGAAATCCCACCGGGAGAAGAGACGCTCGCCCAGAGCAATCGGGGTGCTGGAGTTGCGTAGCGGTTCGAGCATTGACCCGATATTCTCGCTGAGCACTGGTTCTTCAATGAACATCAGCTTGAACTGCTCAAGCTCACGCAACAGTACCTTCGCCATTGGCTTGTGCACACGACCATGGAAATCGACACCGATGCCCACGTTCTCACCCACGGCATCCCGAACGGCCTGAACGTTCTCCAAACAGCTCTGAACCTTATCCCAAGAATCGATGTACTGCAGCTCTTCGGTTCCGTTCATTTTCACCGCAGTGAATCCACGATCCACAGCAGCCTTCGCGGCGGCGGCAGTATCGGATGGGCGATCGCCACCAATCCATGAGTACACACGGATCTTGTCGCGGACCTTGCCCCCAAGTAGCTCATACGCTGGCACGCCCAAAGCCTTACCCTTGATGTCCCAAAGTGCCTGGTCGATGCCGGCCAGGGCGCTCATCATGATGCCTCCACCACGGTAGAAGCCACCGCGGTACATGACGGTCCACAGATCTTCAATGTTCCGAGGATCCTGGCCGATGAGGTAGTCGGAAAGTTCTTCCACGGCCGCGGCTACCGTCGCGGCACGCCCTTCGAGGACTGGCTCGCCCCAGCCGACGATCCCTTCGTCGGTTTCAATCTTTAGGAACAGCCATCGAGGCGGCACCATATAGGTGGTCAGTTTTGTAATTTTCATGCAGACTTCCTCATCTCATGGATCGTTCGGTAGGCGTGGACAAGCTTGTCTGCCCGGGTTTTCAAATCTTCTAGGCTTCGTCCCGCCTTGTAGAGCGAGGAGCCAATGCCAAATCCGGTCGCCCCGGCTTCAGCCCATACCTGCATGTTTTCTTCGGTAATTCCACCGACCGGCAGAAGACGAATTTCTTTGGGTATCACTGCGGTCCAGGCTTTGAAACCGACCAAGCCAACCTGTTCGGCTGGAAAAATCTTGACGTTCTGAGCTCCCGCTTCGATCGCGTCAAAGGCGTTGCTGGGAGTCGCTGCACCAGGGAATGAATCCATGCCAAGAGCGACGGTTTCCTCGATGACCTTGAGGTTCGTATTTGGGGAAACGATGATCTGCGAACCTGCTCCATGGCAGGCGCGGACTTGGCTTACGGTGAGAACGGTTCCGGCGCCGACAACGGCATCCGCAGGAAGTACGCGACGCAGAATTTCAATGCTCTTCAGCGGTTCTGGCGAATTCAGTGGCACTTCCAAAGCTCGGAAACCGCTGGCGTAAAGGCTCTCGCCAACTGCTTGCGCTTGGGCAGGATCCAGGCCACGCAATATGGCGACAAGTCCGGAAGGATGCAACGGGGATGGGGTTTCATTCACGGCGTGAGCCTTTCTATAAAAGTCATTGGCGGAGGGAAATACTTAGACCGGCGAAGCTTGGAGTAGCCCTAGTGCGCAAGCCACTGCCCAGACACCTCGGGGCGCCGTGCCTTGCAGTTCGCGAACTTCGGTGATGCCGAAATTCTTCAGTGCTCGCCTGTATCGTGCGCTGAGTTCTTTATTCCCGCAAATAGTCAGCGGAGGAAGCACTGAACCGTCCCATGCACCGATGACCGAGCGGATTTCGGCACCGATCATCAAGCCCGAGAGGTAGTCGCTGACCTCTGTTCGCTGCAGCCGCCCGGTGAGCACCAAAGTGCGTGCTGAAAATGCTGTCAGCATGAGATCAGCGGCACCGTTTGCTGATTGGGACACTTGAACCCCGCGTTCAAAGGCAATCCAGCTAACTGACTCTGACGACTCGATCATTTTGGACAGAATCGACTGCGAACTAAGCAGCGCGAAGGTCTCCCCTGTCATCGAGGTGGAGAATTCGGTGATCGTTCGGCCTTGGACCTTAACCCACTTTGAATGAGTACCGGGCAGCAGGAACAACTGCTCCATTTCCGATCGCGAATCGGTGCCACCTAGTTCAACTGCACCTAAAATCTGCGTTTCTTCCCCCCGCATCACATCGGGCAGTGTCTTGAGATCCAGTACACCGGGAATGACGTGCATGCGCCGGCCAGGAGAGATTTCGACCGAAGCTAGTTCGAATTCTGGGGCCGCCAGATTGGCGGGCACCGCGCGGTACGTGGCTTCGACCCAGCCTTGCTGGCTGCCTATCATTCCACAGGCAATAACTGGAATCAGCGGGTAGGTTTCCATCCATTCCCCACATAGTTCGGCGAGCGCTTGCTCGAAGGCCGCGTCCAGGGTGAGAGAGTTTTCTTTGGCTTGTGCCGCGACCTGCATGATTCCAAGGGACGCACTTCGATTTGCCACGATGCTTCCGCCGCGGCCCATGAGGTAAGCACGTGCGGAAGTGGTTCCCCAGTCAAGGGCAATCAGCTGGGCTTCGGCGATGTTTGTCATAACTCCTGTTTTCATCTCGTGCGTCGCACGAGCTAATTTGAATGTGGTCCCATTCACATGTGAATATTGTCGTAGTCGTCCCAATACTTCAAAGAGTGTTGTAGATAGTGGGATGAAGATTTTTGATGGCCGCTGACACGATAGGAACTTCTGATGGCGCACGATGCCGGACAGAGCAATGGAAACACTGTTGAGGGGCCTCCCCCGGGCACACTCACGCTCGCTCGTGGGTTGGATATTTTGCGGGCAGTCGGGCAAGGCGCAACAAACCTCAATGAGGTCGCGGCCGCAGCCACTATTGGTAAAAGCGCTGCCCACAGAATGGTGACACTTCTTGTCCAACGCGGATTTCTGCGCAGCACGCATGGCACCGACTTCAGCTTGGGTCCGGCGCTGATAGAACTAGGGTTTAATGCTCTGTACCAGAGCCCTGTTCCAGTGATCGCAAAACCAATCCTCGAGGAGCTTGCCCGCAAGTATCAAGACACCGTGCACTTGGCGGTTGAAGATGAATCGCAAGTGCTCTATGTGGATAAAGTGCCTGGAACACGGGGCGCGCAAATGCGTTCTCGAGTGGGGCAACGCATGCCCTTGAGCCGAACCGGAATCGGAAAAGCCTTGCTTCTGGACAGTGCCGATCGATGGGAGACAACCTTCGATTCAGAATCCCCTATTCAGCAATCATCGCATCAGACTAAAGACGCCTTCCTACGTCGCATGGCGACATACGCCCGCGAAGGAATCGCACTGGATTTGGAAGATAACGAACCGGGCATCAGGTGCGTGGCAGCGCCCATTCGCGATGGCAGCGGAAAAATCATCGCCGCGATCAGCTTGTCTGCAACAAATCCCTATATGCCGGAGGAACGCATGAAGGCCCTCAAAGCGGTTATGGGGTCTACCGCCGCACAGATTTCACGCAAACTCGGCTACTCAGGGAAAACTTTCTAGCAAGCTCCATAAGACAAGTTGCCCTGATTGGAGAGCTCAGGTTATTGGTCGCAGATCACCAGGAATGTTCAAGCTGTAATCCAACTGACTGCTTCCAGAGGAATTGATGAGAATACGCACACTGGGAACACCACTCCACCAACAGATAGCCGTTGAAGATATCTAAAGTCCATGCAGTTTGGACTCGATACTGGCCAAGCGTCTGGGAGCGGGGTCCGTCTATACGCGGGACACCAAAGGTGGTCTCATTCATTACCGCTGGTACAAGGCCACCTCTGCGGCCATTGGTGCTGTTACCCTAGATCTGACCACAGGTGGACAGTTTTCGGGGAGCAAGTCGGTCAGCAGTCACCTCCCCGCTGGCCAATGAGCCCACATGGAGAATTTCACCCTCCTCCATCGCCTAAAGCGCCTGCTCAACAATAGGTCCAGGGCTATATCACCCAACCTCCTGCCCCTCGGCTCCGGGATAATCCTCCGGCCAGCGTTTCAGAAAGGGCCGGGGCACAATAGCTTCCCCCTAGATTTCCACGCACTGTGCGTGCCGCAGCTTAATGACTTGATACGAAGGGAGCTCACCTCACGAGCACCTACACGAGGGCGTAACTTTCCGCCCTGAGTCCGACCGAGCGGCAACCGGTGCTGCGTACGCTCAATTCCCCGCGACTGCTCAAGACCGAGATCGTCACCACGGCCAGTGGCGCCAGCGTTCTGATCATCGCCTTGCTCGGCGTGGCCAAGCTAATGGGCTTCATTGCCCGTCAGGTGATAGTCGGCTTTGTAAATGCTCTGGCAGGGAGCTGCGTGACTGGCCTTGATCCCGTATGCACCCGCCAGCCGAATCAGGCCAAGGAATCCACTGTGGAGCAAAGGTACTCCACGGCGGATCCCCTTCCTGTTTGCGCGTCAGGAGAAGTTGATCCCGCCATCAATCAGGACCGTCTGGCCGGTCATATGATCCGAATCCGGGCCAGCCAAATACGACACCAGCTTGGCAACGTCTGCTGGCTCGGAGACGCGTCCGGCCAAGATATTGTCTACCTGCGCCTGCAGAGCGCTGCCGCGCGGAGTTCCATCACGGGCGGTGAGCCGCTCGTCGATCAGGTCCCACATTGCCGTTCCCACCACCCCCGGGGCATAGGAATTGACCGTGATGTCGTGCTTGGCGAACTCCATGGCGGCCGCTTGAGTCAGCCCACGCACCGCCCATTTGGTCGCCGAATAGGAGGCAAGGATGGGGAATGGACGGAAGGCGACAATGGAAGCCGCACCAATGATCTTCCCGCCGGTACCCTGCTCAATGAAGCGTTTGGCCGCTAACTGGTAGGAGTAGAAGACTCCCTTGATGTTCACGTCAAGCATGCGATCCAGCGCTTCGGGTTTCACATCCAAAATCTCGTCCACCTGCGCAATGCCAGCGTTGGCCACGAACACCGTCAGGTCCCCCCAGGGCACCGGTGCCTTCAGCGATCATGCGCTGCACATCCTCGGGGTTCGAAACATCTCCCGTCACCCCGACCGCGCGGCGCCCGCGCTGTTCAACCGCGGCCACCACTGCATCGATATTATCCTGGGCTCCTGCGATGTCAGCGACGATAATATCCTGCCCATCATCAGCCAAGCGTTCGGCAATGGCCCGGCCGATCCCTCGTCCCGCTCCGGTGATCAGCGCTACGCCTGCAGTGGATTCTGCCATGGTGATTCCTCCTGTTGGATACTGCTCAAACTGGTCGGCGGTCTGGCTAGCCCGTCGAATGTGCCCAGCTTGTGCCCTGCTCCCAGCGTCGCGATAGCACCGTTCTCACTGAGCGATAAAGCGCACCTGCTCGCCGCAAGGTCCCACGGAAGGCATTCTCACCAGTTGATAACAGCCCTAGCGGTACTGTGACGCAGGATACACAATTCAGTTAAGGCTTCGCTGCCGGTTCCCCGTTGGAACCGGCACGGGCCGTGACCTGACCGTCTAGTAGATGAGGTGACAACGATGGTGTTCCCCGCAAAATATTCATCTCTTAACGCTCTTGAGCTCTCTGATGAGGCACGTCGGATCTTAACCCGGATCATCCGGGTTTCCTTTCCGCATGCGCAATTCCCGGATGGGCCCTATGAGCGCATGACCGAGAAAATCATTGAGGCTTCGGCTGAATCCAGCTGGTTCCGCATGGCCTTGACCCAGGGCTTGATGACCCTGGATACGCTCAGCGAAGAGCATTTCCTGGACCTGCCTGATGACCGTGCCCTGGCGGTGCTCAAGCGCATTGCGGATCTGGAGTTTTTCGCCTTTATTCGCCGTACCGTAGTCCTCAATCTCTACGATGACCCGGAAGTGCATCAGGCGCTGGGCTACGAAGGTGAATCATTCTCTCAAGGTGGCTATATCAACCGTGGCTTCAATGATCTGAACTGGCTGCCCGAGCCGCGTATTGAGGAAAGCGACGAGGCCGTGCTGGAGCTGGGCCCGCTTCCGTACGCCGTGACCGCTTATGCACCTGCAGCAAACACTCCGCCCGTGGGCAATGTCCTGGGTGATTCAGGAATCCTTGAGGAAGGGAGCACTCGATGAGCGCCGAAGAAAAATCAGCCGTGCACGATCATGATGACGACTCTGTGGTCGTCATCATCGGTTCGGGTGCCGGCGGCGGAACCTTGGCCCACGAACTGGTGTCCAAGGGGGTCAAAGTTGTCCTGCTGGAAGCTGGTCCGCACCTGAAAAACGAGGACTACCACCAGGATGAATGGGCCGCCTTCAACCAGATGGCCTGGCTGGATCCACGCACCACCTCGGGTTCCTGGCGGGTGGCGCGCGACTTCCCGAACCTGCCAGCCTGGATCGTCAAGGCCGTCGGTGGAACCACAACCCACTGGTCCGGAGCCACCCCACGGTTCAAAGCCCACGAGTTCAAGGCCCGCAGCACCTACGGACGAGTTGATGGGGCCAATCTGCTGGACTGGCCGATCACCTTGGCAGATCTGGCACCGTACTACGACCGCGCCGAGCAGAAAATGGGCAGCACCCACCGCCATGGCCGTCCACCACTGCCAGCGAATAACAACTACAAGGTATTTGCCAACGGAGCTCAGCGCCTGGGCTACCGCCAATACGCCACCGGGCCCTATGCCACCAATGCCGAGCCCTATGACGGTCGTCCGGCGTCGATCCAAGATGGCTTCAATTTCCAGGGCGATAAGAACAAATCCAAATGGTCCACCATGGTCTCGGAAATCCCCAAGTCCTTGCGCACCGGTCTGCTGGATTTGCGTCCCGACTCTCACGCCGTGCAGGTCACCCACACCGCGGCCGGCAAGGTGGACGGAGTCATCTACATCGACTCCGAGGGAAATCCGCAACAGCAACGGGCCCGCATCGTGGCCGTTGCCGGCAATTCCATCGAAACCCCGCGCCTGCTGATGCTTTCAGCATCCCCGCTGTTCCCCGACGGACTGGCCAACTCCTCGGGCCAGCTGGGGCGCAACTACATGCGCCACACCACCGGAAGCGTCTATGCGAAGTTCGACCAGCCGGTGAATATGCACCGCGGGGAGACCATGGCCGGGCTGATCGCTGATGAGTCCCGGCATGACCCGGACCGTGGATTCTGCGGCGGCTACTACATGGAGACCATCGCGCTGGGGCCAGCCTTCCTCGCCAGCTTCGTGGAGCCCGGCGGCTGGGGGCCGGAATTCACTGCGCTCTTGGATGACTACCTGAGCACCGCGGGAATGTGGATCACCGGCGAGGACATGCCGCAGGAAAGCAATCGGATCACGCTCAACAGCACCGTGACCGACCGCTTGGGCTTGCCCGTGCCCAATGTCCATTTCGATGACCACCCGAACGATGTCGCCATGCGAACGCACGGCTACCAGCAAGGTTCGCTGCTCTTCGAAGCGGTCGGCGCACGCTCCACGCACCACACGCCCCCGTACCCCTCAACGCACAATCTCGGAACCGCGCGCATGAGCGATCGTCCCGAGGACGGGGTGGTCAACGCGTACGGCCAGGCCCATGACGTGCCGAACCTGTTCATTTCCGATGGTTCGCAATTCACCACCGGAGCCGCCGCCAACCCGACGTTGACCATCGTGGCCCTGGCCATTCGCCAAGCCGAATACATCATCCAGCAAATGGCCCAGGCCAAGCTCTAGCTGGCTGCGGTGCTTCGCTACTCGGCGCTGGCTGCGCCCAGTAGCGAAGTACCGCGCAGGGCACGGCTAACCCGTGAGGCCACATCGCGCAGCAAGACGGAGACTTCCTGCCGGTTGGCTTGGAACTCTGCCGGGGACATCGAGACCGCGACCGAGCCAATGACCTGTCCCCCGGGCGTGGTGACCGGAGCAGCCATGCACGATGCACCCCGGATGAACTCTTCCTGTTCGATGGCGATGCCGGTCTCCCGCACGGAATCCAGCTCGATGGCAAAGCTTTGTGGATCGCAGATCGTCGCAGAGGTCATCCCCGGCATGCCATGCTTTTCCAGGTAGGCGCTGCAGCGTTCGGCGTCCATGGCGGCCAGCAGCACCTTGCCGAAAGCGGTCGCATGGGCACCATTGTTGAAGCCGAACCCCATGGGGGTGATCCGCGGACGGGTCGCCGACTCAACGACGTGCGCGACGACAATATCTTCACCACGGTGCACCGCATAGTAAGCGGCGGCGTCCGCCCGCGTATGAAGTTCCCGGATCAACCGGGCCACCGACGGCGGGGTTCCCACCTGCCGGCGCAGGGAACTATCCAGGGCATGCAGCTTGTAGCCCAACGCGTAGAGGCCCTCGTCGCGCAAGTGGACCAGATGGCCCGACACTGTCAGCGTCTTGAGCAGGCGGTAAACGGTAGGCAGAGGCATCTGCAATGCTGCCGCGATCTCCTTGGCTGCCATGCCCCGGTTATGAGCAGCCACCACGTCCAATAAGGCGAAAGCCTTCTGAACTGAGGCAAGGCCAGCTAGTGAATCGTTGTATCCCATGTCCCCATCTTGTCGATGCGTGCCGCGAACTTCAATATTGAGTCGCAGCCGCATCTGGCCTTGCCGCAGTATTCCAGAACTCAAGCGATGCGCGTGCTAGTCGATCTCCAGCTCGCCCATGCGGTCCCAGGTATCCCCTTCAATCTGCCGGCTCACGATCCGGGGGGTCTCAACCAGGGCCGGGGCCATGTCGATCATGGATTGCTTGAAGTGGTCGCTGCCGACATGGACGCCAGCGGCATCATCTTGGAATGCTTCAACCAGCACATACTCGTTCGGGTCTTCCAGGCTACGCGACCAATCGAACCAGAGGTTTCCCGGTTCCTGTCGGGTTGCTTCGGTGAAGTTGCGTACCAGTTCCGGCCAGCGTTCTGACCAGTCGGGCTTAACTTGGAATTTAACGACAATAAAGTACATGTTCTCGTCCTTTCAGATGGCAAGACTTCCCTGTGTTGGCAGGGCCTACTGCCAGTGTCTCCGAACCCCTGGTGCTGGGCCAATGGGCATTATCGGCAGGCGAGAACGCAAACGCGCACCGCTTGGGGTTCAAAGACCTACCGTCCTTTTCCCATTGAACGAATATTGCCAGCCAGCGGCTTTCCTGCATTCCTCAACCACAAGAGGACACCCGCACTCTGCCCCTGCCTTCCCATGGTCATTGCACGCATTCAGGTGTGGAACGCCCCACTGCCTAGGATAATCACGGATATCGAGGCGGGATCAAGGCAAAAATCCAAAACTTCGCAACTGCCGTTCTTGTACAACAGCTAGTCCAAGAAACCGCGCAGCAGAGTCGCAGTGCCATCAAGGTGTTCTTGCATCAGCTTCTTCGCGCTCTCCCCATCGCCGCGGAGTATGGCGTTCAAGATGTCCTCATGCTGACGGCTTGAGTGGGCGATATTCGGTTTCAGGAACGGAATGCGGTCCAACAGTTCGCTGGTTGCGTCGCGCGCCTCTGCGACGGATTTTGCCAGCATGCCAGAGGCCGATAAATCGGCGATCATGACATGGAGCCGGGCATCCAGCGGTCGGTAGTTCGACTCGTCAGCTGAGTTGACAGCTTCGTGCGCCAGCATCAAATTGTTTCGCTGAGTAGCAGTGAGCGACGCTCCTGCGGCTAATTCCGCTGCAGCAGGTTCGACAACCGATCTGAAGGCCAGCACATCTTCAATGCGTGCACGGTCCGAATCATCCAATGGATTCTCGTGCGTGTTCGGATGGGCAGCAACAACTGTTCCACCGTAGCGGCCGCGTTGCACCTGCAAGTAGCCGGCGCTCTGCAGTTCCGCCAAAGAATCGCGCAACGTTGCACGCGAAACACCCAGGGCTTCCGCAAGCTCCCTTTCTGCGGGCAGCTTTTCGCCGGGCGGGAAGACGCCGAGCCTCATGGCGCGCAAAAGTTGCCCGAGGGTCTCCTCGAAGACGTTTCCTCGGCGAACTTGCCCGAGGAACCTCATCCCTTCCCGGGAATCCAATGGTTTAGTTTCGGCCATGATCCAAGAATGTCACACTATTTGGTTCAAGAAAACACCTATCGTTTCTTCTTGTCAGTTGCAATTTCTAATCAACCTATTGACTTTCCTCCGTGACCCCTGCCACAGTTGAGCGCATGCAAAGGACTGATTTCAGTCCATTAGATTCAGGACTCATGGACCGAGGAAGCTCACATGACCAAGAATTCACATATCGACTACGCATCGGTTGACAAAGACTACCTACGACATAGGCAGCTCAAGAAGGGCGCCGCAGGCTGGATCCTGCTTGCCGGGTTGGGCATCGCCTACGTTATTTCCGGTGATTTTTCAGGCTGGAATCTCGGCTTGGCCGCTGGCGGCTGGGGCGGACTGCTCATTGCCTTCGTGCTGATGGGCATCATGTACACCTGCATGGTGTTCGGCTTGGCAGAAATGTCCTCTACGCTGCCCACCGCCGGCGCTGGCTACGGCTTCGCCCGCAGGGCCATGGGCCCGCTAGGCGGCTTCGCCACCGGCATGGCGGTGCTCATCGAGTACGCCGTAGCTCCCGCCGCCATCGCTACCTTCATTGGCGGCTACATCGAAGCTCTCGGCCTGTTCGGGATGACCAATTCCTGGCCCGTCTATCTGGTCACCTACATCGTTTTCATCGGCATCCACATGTGGGGCGTGGGCGAAGCGCTCAAGTTGATGTTCGGCATCACCGCTATCGCCATCGTGGCACTAGTGGTCACAGTCTTTGGTCTAATTCCGCACTTTGAGCCGAGCAACCTCTTCGACATCGTTCCAGATGGTTCAGTCGGTTCCTCCGCGTTCATGCCCTTCGGCGTTTCCGGAACCCTCGCTGCACTTGTCTTCGGCATCTGGTTCTTCCTTGCAGTAGAGGGCGTTCCTCTGGCTGCCGAAGAATCGCAAGATCCGAAACGCGATATGCCCAAAGGCATCATTACCGCAGTCATCTTCTTGGTCTTCTCCGGTGCTGCTGTGCTCGTCCTGGTCCCAGGAGTCGCGGGCGCCGAGGCCATGAGCGTCTCCGGATCGCCGCTTCCCGAGGCCCTGCGCGAAGCCTACGGACAGAATTCGGCGTTGGCGAACTTCGTGAATTACGCAGGCTTGGCGGGTCTGGTGGCCAGCTTCTTCTCCATTGTTTATGCCTACTCCCGGCAGCTATTCGCCCTTTCCCGCGCCGGCTACCTGCCCCGGGTCCTGTCGCTGACCGGTTCCCGCCATACTCCTTGGGTCGCCCTGCTGGTTCCAGGCACCATCGGATTCATCCTGGCCGCAGTCATCCGCAATGGCGACCAACTGATCAATATCGCCGTCTTCGGAGCCACCGTCTCCTACGTGCTGCTGAATCTGAGCCACATTGTCCTGAGGATCAAGGAACCCGATCTGCCCCGCGGATATCGCACCCCCGGCGGCATCGTCACCACATCCATTGCACTGGTACTCGCTGTCATCGCTCTCATCGCAACATTCGTCGTGGACATCCTCGCCGCAGGAATCACCGCAGGTGTCTTCGCCCTGGCGCTCGCCTACTTCTGGTTCTATAGCCGGCATCGCCTGGTGGCCAGCGCACCCGAAGAAGAATTCGCCATTCTGGAGTCCGAAGAAAATGCCCTGAAATAAACCGGTCCCAAGCCAATGAACCAAATCCCGACAATCGAAGGAACATTCTCCATGCAAGACATCCAAGAACTCGTCAAGGCCGCCAAGAACGAACGCATGCTGAGCGTTGAACAGCTGACCGAGGGCATCCGCACCGGAGTCTATGATTCGGTCATCCTGGCCTTCACCGACATGCAGGGCCGGCTCCAGGGAAAAATCGTCCACGCGCAGTTCTTCCTGGACACCGTGCTGAACCACGGCACCGAAGCCTGCAACTACCTGCTGGCAGTGGATACCGAAATGAACACCGTGGAAGGCTACTCGCTGACCAGCTGGGACACCGGCTACGGCGACATGGAGTTCGTGCTGGATTACGACACCATCCGCCCGGTCCCGTACTTGGAACGCACGGCACTGATCCAGACCGACTTGGCCACCACGGACGGACGGCCGGTTCCAGTGGCCCCGCGGTCCCTGCTCAAGGCGCAGCAGGAGAAAGCCGCTGCGCTGGGCTTGCGCGCCATGGCAGGCACGGAACTGGAGTTCTTGATCTTCAACGACTCCTACGAAGATGCGCAGCAGCGCGGCTACCGGAACCTCACCCCTGCCAACCAGCACAACGTCGACTACTCGATCCTGGGCTCAATGCGCGTCGAGCCGCTGCTGCGCGATATCCGCAACGCCATGTACGAATCGGGCATGATCGTCGAATCGGCCAAGGGCGAGTGCAACTTCGGGCAGCACGAGATCGCTTTCAAATACGACGACGTTGTCACCACTGGCGATAACCACACCTTCTACAAGCTCTCGGCCAAGCACATGGCCTCGCAGCGCGGGCAATCCATCACCTTCATGGCCAAGCCCAACCAGCGCGAAGGTTCCAGCTGCCATATCCATATGTCGCTGCGAAAGCTCGACGGATCCTTGGCCTTCTGGGACGAAGCCCGCGGAGAACGCACGGAGATGTACAACCACTTCATCGCCGGAGTCCTGGCCACCATGCGGGAGTTCACCCTGTTCTACGCCCCGAATATCAACTCCTACAAGCGTTTCGCCAAGGGGTCCTTCGCACCTACCGCAGTTGCCTGGGGTATGGACAACCGTAGCTGCGCGGTCCGGCTGGTGGGCAAGGGATACGGCGCACGCATGGAGAACCGCCTGCCGGGCGCGGATGCCAATCCGTACCTGGCCATGGCCGCCATGCTGGCGGCCGGTCTCTACGGCATGGAGAAGAAGCTGGAGCTGCCCGAGATGGTGACCGGAAGCGCCTACGACTCCGGATCCCAGCATGTGCCCCAAACCATGGCTGAGGCCCGAGAGCTCTTCGCGAACTCGGAAATCGCCATGGAAATCTTCGGCAAGGAAGTAGTGGAGCACTACACCCGCTACGCGGACGTGGAAATCGAGCAGTTCAACGCGGCGGTCACCGACTGGGAAGTTTCCCGCGGTTTCGAGCGCCACTGATCACGAAGGACACTACAAGTGAACTATCCATCGGACCCAGCAGCGCAGCACAGGCCGCGCATCGGGCTGACCACCTACTGGCAGGAAGCCAAATGGGGTGTCTGGGAAAGTACCTCGGCCATTGTCCCGGGCAAGTACATCAAGTCAGTGGTTGCAGCCGGTGGTACGCCAATGCTCCTGCCACCGGTTGCCACCGACGCCTCCGTCTTGGACGTCCTGGATGGGCTGATAGTCATCGGCGGCGTGGATGTGGATCCTGCTAACTACGGGCATCAACCGCACCCGCGCACGGCGGCACAGCCGGAGCGGGACCTGCACGACATGGCTTTGGCCGCCGCCGCGCTGGAGCGGGCCGTTCCGCTGTTCGCCATCTGCCGTGGCGCCCAGGTGCTCAACGTGCAGCAAGGCGGAACCCTGAACCAGCACCTGCCCGATGTCCTTCCGGATGCTGCCGAAAAGTACCAGCCAGCTCCCGGGGTCTTCGGCACAGTGGATTTCACCACCGCGCATGGTTCTCTGGCGGAGCAGATCCTGGGCAACCAGGCCAGTGCTCCGTGCTACCACCACCAGTCTCTGCTGGAGGTAGCCAAAGGTCTGGAGGTCACCGCCCGCGCCAGCGACGGGACGGTGGAAATAGTTGAAATGCCGCAGGCCCGAGGCTGGGTTCTGGGCACGCAATTCCACCCGGAAGAGAACTTGGAAGATATCCGGCTCATGCAGGCTTTCGTCCAGGCTGCGCATGACTACGCCACCAGCAAATCTATTTCGACACCACAGGAAGCGCTATGAGCACTGATACCGCAGTGAAAGACACCTTTACCGTGATCAACCCGGCGACTGGGCAAGCAGTCCAGGACGTCGCGCTGGCTGATACCGCGCAGGCGGATGCCGCAATTGCCCGGGCCTCCGAGGCTTTTCCCGCCTGGAGCCAGATCGCTCCTGCTGAGCGCGCCGCGCTGCTGCGCAGATTCGCGGCCGCAGTAGACCGCGACCTGGAGAATCTGGCTCAGCTGGAAGTGCTCAATGCCGGGCACACCATCGGCAACGCCCGATGGGAGGCCGGAAACGTCAGGGATGTGCTGAACTACTACGCAGCAGCCCCGGAACGGAACTTCGGCAAGCAGATTCCCGTCGCAGGCGGAGTGAACGTGACCTTCCACGAACCCCTGGGTGTCGTCGGAATCATTGTGCCGTGGAATTTCCCGATGCCTATCGCAGGGTGGGGATTCTCCCCGGCCTTGGCCGCAGGCAAT
Source organism: Arthrobacter sp. MYb221 (assembly GCF_002979835.1). Lineage (NCBI taxonomy): Bacteria > Bacillati > Actinomycetota > Actinomycetes > Micrococcales > Micrococcaceae > Arthrobacter > Arthrobacter sp. MYb221. Next base: position 20,875 of record NZ_PCPW01000013.1, read on the forward strand.
ACTGTCGTGCTCAAGCCAGCCGAGCTGACCCCGTTGACCGCCATCCGCCTGGGCGAGCTAGCCCGTGAGGCCGGCCTCCCGGAGGGCGTCTTCACCGTCATCCCGGGCAAGGGCTCTGTAGTCGGCGAGCGCTTTGTCACCCATCCCAACATCCGGAAGGTGGTCTTCACCGGGTCCACCCAAGTGGGCCAGGGGATCATGCGCGGATGCGCGGATCAGCTAAAGCGGGTCACACTGGAGCTGGGTGGCAAGAGCGCCAATATCATCTTCGCCGATGCAGACCTCGACAAGGCAGCCGCCCAGGCACCGGGTGGAGTTTTCGACAACGCCGGACAGGACTGCTGTGCGCGTTCCCGGATCCTGGTGCAGCGCAGCGTTCTGGATGAGTTCATGGAGCGATTCACCCAGGCTGTCGCGGCGGTTACCGTTGGGGACCCGAGCGACGAAGCTACGGTGATGGGCCCTTTGGTCTCCGCCAAGCAATTGCAAACGGTGTCTTCGTTCCTGCTCGATGAACAAGGAAACCCACGCAGCGATATCGCCTACCAGGGAAAGATCCCCCAGGGCGAGGGTTACTGGTTCCCGCCTACGGTCGTGGTTCCCGAAGATCCGCAGGACCGGATCCTGCGCGAAGAGATTTTCGGACCGATCGTTGCGGTGATCCCATTCGAGGACGAGGCCGATGCTATCCGCATTGCCAATGACTCGGAGTACGGGCTCTCCGGATCCATCTGGACTCGGGATGTGGGCCGCGCCCTGCGCGTGGCCCGCGGGGTCGAGGCCGGGAACCTGTCGGTGAACTCCCATTCCTCAGTGCGCTATTCCACGCCTTTCGGCGGCTACAAGAAATCCGGACTCGGCCGCGAGCTGGGGCCGGATGCGCTGGAAGCCTTCAGCGAGGTCAAGAACGTCTTCATTGACACCGAAAGCTGATTTATCCGCAAAGCATCATCCAACTAAAACAAATCACTAGCAAGGAGAACCATCAAATGAGCGAAACGGCCCCATACAACGGCTTGGTCACCAATCGGCTTGCCGGAAGAGTCGCCACTATTACCGGCGGTGCCTCCGGCATCGGGCTGGCCACGGCCAAGCGCTTGGCCCATGAAGGTGCCAAGGTGGTCATTGGCGATATCTGTGCCGAGGACATCGGCCAGAAAGCCGCCGCGGAAGTCGGCGGGCTTTTCGTCCGCACCGATGTCACCAATGAGGACGACGTCAAGAACCTGTTCGCCACAGCCAAGTCGACCTATGGCTCGGTGGATATCGCATTCAATAACGCGGGGATTTCCCCGGCAGACGATGCTTCCATCCTGGATACCGGCATCGACGCTTGGCGCAAGGTGCAGGAGGTCAATCTGACCAGCGTGTACTACTGCTGCAAGCATGTGCTGCCGTACATGCAGGAACAAGGCCGGGGCTCCATCATCAACACCGCTTCCTTCGTCGCGGTCATGGGTGCGGCGACCAGCCAGATCAGCTACTCGGCTTCCAAGGGCGGGGTGCTGTCCATGAGCCGTGAGCTCGGTGTGGAATTCGCCCGGCAGGGCATCCGCGTCAATGCCTTGTGCCCCGGACCGGTGAACACCCCGTTGTTGAAAGAGCTCTTCGCCAAGGACCCGGAGCGCGCCGCTCGCCGCCTGGTGCATGTGCCATTGGGACGCTTCGCGGAACCAGATGAGTTGGCGGCCTCGGTAGCCTTCCTTGCCTCCGATGATTCTTCCTTCATCACCGCGAGCCAGTTCCTGGTGGACGGCGGCATCGCAGGAGCCTACGTAACCCCGCTGTAAATAGCAAGAGTACTCCCCAGAATCTGGCAACTGACGGTCCAGATCTGGGGAGTACTCTTGCCTTTATGGCATTGCCAGCGGCCTTCCGACGACACACCGAGCAAGCAGGCCGCCCATGGGTGCCATCTGATCCCCGAGACTTAGCGGGTCACCGGCTCGCTCTGCTCCAGCATCCCGAACTAATCGGCGCGGCAACGGTCCGCGGGCTGGCGGATGAAACTTCCCAAGCGGTGGAGCCCATCCTCGAACGCTGCGTGGCCTCCGCTGGTCAGGCACGTCTCGGCTAAACCCGTACCTGCTTCCCCGCCAAAGTATCGTCTTGGGTGGGAAAGTCGAACCCGCGGATCCGCTCCGAACGGCAAGCGACGGTCTGCGTGGAAAAGCCCGCGGGTGCATGAAATGCCTTGGTTAAAGCGCTAGGTTGGAAACGCAGGAATAGTTTACCCGTTTCTAAACGCACCATGTTGAGCCAATCGCCGCTAGTTCAATTCTGACGATGAGGATCCAAGCCATGAAAACTCCCATCCCTGACTACCTCAACGAAGTTCTCAGCACGCTCCGCGAAGACACCACAGGCGCGACGGCAAGCTATATCCCGGAACTAGCAGAAGCCAACCCCGATCTGTTTGCTTTGGCGGTCACCACCGGCACGGGAAGCACCTATTCGGCCGGTGACGTTGACACAGAATTCTCCATCCAGTCCATCTCCAAGCCCTTCGCCTACGCCGCGGCGATCATGGACCGCGGAATAGACCGAGTGCTGGAGTCCATTGGCGTTGAGCCTTCGGGCGAAGCCTTCAACGAGCTGTCCCTCGAAGGCGACACGCACCGCCCGAAGAATCCGATGATCAATGCAGGCGCCATCGCCACGCACGGCTTGCTCGTCGGCGAGCGCGCGGACCCCGAAGCACGTGTGGCGCGCACGCTGAGCATGTTCTCGCAGCTTGCCGGCCGGGAACTACGCATCGACGAAAGCGTCTGCGCCTCCGAGCTCGTTACGGCGGATCGAAACCTTGCCACCGCGCATATGCTGCGCAGCTACGGAATCCTCACCAGCGACCCGCATGAGGTAGTCGCCGGCTACACGCGCCAATGCTCAATTCTGGTGACCGTGGCCGACCTGTCGATGATGGCGGCCACCCTCGCCAACGGCGGGGTACAACCGCGCACCCACGAGCGCGTCATCGACACGGATGTAGCCCGCCAGGTCATGGCGGTGATGGCTACCGCCGGAATGTATGACGGTGCCGGAGACTGGCTCACCAGGGTCGGCATTCCCGCGAAGAGCGGAGTGGCCGGCGGCCTGGTGGGGGTGCTTCCCGACCAGGTGGGGATCGGCGGCTTTTCGCCGCGGCTGGACGAGCACGGCAACAGCCAGCGCGCCCGGCGTGCCTTTGAGCGCTTGTCCGCGGACATGGGGCTGCATCTTTTTGCGCCAAGCCACGGCCGGCTGGAGGTCGTCGGAGTGCAACGAGAGAGCAGCCGCGAGGTATTCACCTTGCAGGGGAACGTGCAATTCACTGCGGCCGCGGAGCTCTTAGACCTCATGGCCGATTCCACCTCGCTCAGCGACGTCCACGTTGATATGTCCCGCGTGCATTCCTTCACGGACGTCGCCCGCCGCATGACACTTGAAGGATTGCGCAGGCTGCGCATGGACGGGCGACGGATCTTCATCAATGATCCGTTGCAGTCCTTGGCGAATCCGGATCTGGGAGACGGTACCTACCCGGAGAGATCCTAGAATCCTCTTGGCAGGATCCGGCGCTCCGGGCTTCAACCGGACTCAATGGTTCAGCGACGATGACGAGGCGGTCTCATAACCGTTAATCAATCATGGCGCGGCCAGCTAGGAAAAGTATCGCGGTGTCCGTTGGCTGCTCTCAAATCTCCGTTGGCATCTCCACTCCAAGTGCGGAGGCCACGCGTTGCATGTTCTCCCAGGTCTTCACGTTCAAGGCGATGGCCGTGGCCGCTTCGATCTGCGCTGGAACCGGCGCGCGTTCCCCGGGCACCCGGATGGGTTCGGTCTCATCCTGCAACTCGCTGCCCTTGACGTAGCTGATGAACTCTTCTACCTGTGCCGTGTACTCCTCCAGGTCACGCAGCTGAGCCACATCGATGGCGATGATCAGCGTCCCCTGGTGGTCTGCGGTTTTCCGCTCGGAGACCGTCTGCGAACCCGAGAGGGCTCCACCCAGCGCCTCAACCAGCAACCCCAAACCGAAGCCCTTGAAACCGCCAAAAGGCTTCAACAGCCCGTCGGCGCCCACCCAATCCTTGGACAACGTGTTGCCGCGATCCCGTTCCTCGGCCAGGCGGCCGCTGGCCACCGCGCTGGTCGCGAAGTCGATCACCAGGTGCGGTGCCTCGGCGCGCGGCACCCCGGCTGCCAACGGGTTGGTTGAGAGCCTCGCTTGGGTTCCACCGGGCGGCACCACAATCTGTCCGGCACCATTGTTGTTGCCAAAGATCAGCGTCACCACACCGGCATCGGCGGCCTGTTCACAGAAGGGCGCCAGCCGCCCGGCATATTCGCTGCTGTGCACCGCGACCGCCGAAATTCCGTACTTCTTGGATCGCTCTACGGCGAGCGCGGTCGCATCGCGCAGCGCAAAGTGCCCATAGGTTTCGTGGGCGTCCAGCCGCACCAAGGCGCCGCTGTCCAGGTCCACGGTCGCCTGGGCGCCAGGCTTGGCGTGTCCTGCAACCGCACGATCCACATATTCGGGAAGACGGCGCAGCCCGTGCGAGGCGTGCCCCGCCAATTCGGAGGAAATCAGCTGCCCGGCCATGTACTCAGCGTCCGTGACGGATGCGTCGACTGCCTGCATAGAATCCACGATGAAGCGGTGCAACTGGGCCGGTGAGCTAGTCACCGCGGTGAGCTGGTTAGACATGAATTCCTTAGGATCGCTGGGGCCACCGTGCGCAATAGTTGGGGTATCGGCACCGAAAGGCTAGGTTGACTGGTCCCTCTAGCGTACGTAGTCGGCGCCGGTAATATCGATTGTCGCTCCGGTGACGTGTCGGGACCGTCCGCTGGCCAAGAATGCGGCCAGCTCGGCGACCTCTGCGGCCCGGGTGATCTCCCCCAGCGGCAGGGCCGCAATGGACGGATCTTCCGGGTCCAGATGCGCAGCCGGCAACGCCCTTCGTGTTGAAGTCCGTACTTACAATTTCAACGATCGCGGCCGGGCCGTCCGTGGGGTGCACGGTGAGCACCCCTAGACAGCCGTTCTCAGTCAGGAAATTCCCGGCGATGGTGCCCCGCGTGATGGCCCAGGTAGGCCATGCCGTTGCGCAGGTAGTACATGGGCCTGCCGGAAATCCACCCTCAGCAGGCACTGGGCCCATCTTCGTAGATATAGCGAAGTACCCGGCGACGAACATCCAGAATGCCGCCCAGAGCGTGCGGTTGCTTGCGCTTGCCGCGGATGTTCAACCCGCGCGGCCAAATGGTGAAGAACAGCCCGCAAACTACCAGCAACGCGACGCTGCTCGGCGCCCGGTGCCGAAGAACGGAATCTCGAAAATACAATGTCGGAAAGCACCTGGGCGAATAGATCCACCCGAGGGTACTTCCCTGTTATGAGGACACCGGCTACCGGCTACCTATTGACCGGTGGATGTTCGGCGATGCAGAAAAGATTGCCTTCCGGGTCAGCGAGAGTACTCCACTGAACGTGCGCCACTTCTTCGAGCACATCCCACTTGTGCGTCGCCCCCAGGGCAATTACTCGCTGAACTTCCTCGGCGCGTGAACCCCAGGGGACCGTCAGGTCCCAGTGTGCAACCTGAGATTCGGGACGCGGCCGCATACTCGGCTGGAAGAACATGCCAAACCCGCCGGCTCCATTGGGCGGCAAATAAAAGCTGTCTCCGCCACCGGAAATTTCGCTTCCGGTCACGCCGGCCCAGAAATTCGCCAGGGCTTGGGGATTCTCTGCCTCTAGGTTGATTGCTCCGAGGGTGACTTTGCTTTGTTGTGTCATGGCCCTACATTAGACCTCTCGACCGGCAAGTTCTCACGGTGCTCTTAAATTCTGCGTTCGGCGTCGCTTCGCAGGATGCAGAATTCGTTGCCTTCCGGATCGGCAAGAACCACCCATCCGGTTCCGTCCGGATTACGCAGATCATCGACTTCCCGCGCCCCTAGGGCCAGCAATCGCGCTAGTTCCTCGTCGAGGGTGCCATTCGCTGGTTTCAGATCAAGATGCACACGGTTTTTGAGCTGTTTGGCATTGGGTACCTCGATGAACAGCAAGCGCTGCGTACCGTCAGCGGAGAAGATCATGCATTCCTCCTCGCCGGCAAGGTTCGGGTCATCCGGGTCTTCCTGAAAACCGAGAACTTGGCCCCAGAATACCGATTGGGTGAAGGCATCGATGCTGTCAAAAGTCGTATGGGAAATGAGCGCTGTCATGGGCTTCAGCGTAACGCCCGCCGAGCGACCGGTCCACGGTTCAAAGCGACCGGAAACCCCGAACGACCGAATAAGTTCAACTTCCGGCAGCCTTCGCCTGCAGGAGTGCACGCTCGCGTTCGTTTCCGGCCAGCGAGGCGGCAAGCGCGAACTCCAGCCGGGCCTCTTCCTCCCGTCCCAGGCGCAGCAACAACTCCGCTCGGGTGGCAGGCAGCAGGTGGTATCTGCGCAGCGCACCGGTTGCCCGGATCCCATCGATAATCCGCAACGCGGATTCCGGTCCGGTGGCCATCGCCACAGCCGCCGCCCGGTTCAGCTCAACCACCGGCGAGGGCGCCAGCCGTCCCAGCGCCTCATACAAAACCACTATCTGGTCCCAGCCGGTCTCCTCGATGTGTGGCGCGAGAGCATGGCAGCGGGCGATTGCTGCCTGTAGACAGTACGCTCCGCGGTCCCGTCCAAGGGCGTCCGCGCGTTCCAGCGCTTGGCGTCCCCTGCTGATCTTTCCTTGGTCCCAGCGTTGGCGATCCTGATCGGCAAGCAGCACCGGTTCGCCTTTGGCATCCACTCGCGCCGGGAATCGCGCCGCGGTCAGTTCCATGAGCGCGAGCAGCCCATGGACTTCCGGTTCTTTGGGCATTAGGGCGGCCAGTCCGCGGGCCAGTCGGGCCGCTTCCTGGCCGAGTTCTGGACGCATCCAGTCGGTTCCGCTGCTGGCGGTGTGCCCTTCGTTGAAGATCAGATACAGCACACCCAGTACGGAACCGAAACGTTCGGGCAGCTCGCCGTGGCTGGGGACCTCAAACGGGACTTGAGCCGCCGCCAGGGTCTTCTTCGCACGTACTATCCGCTGCTGCACCGTCGCGACCGGCAGCAGGAACGCCCGCCCGATTTCTTCACTCGATAATCCGCCGACTACGCGCAGCGTCAGCGCAACCCGCGCCTCGCGGGCCAGCACCGGATGGCAGGAGATGAACACCAGGCGCAGCACGTCATCATCGATCTCATCCGGGTCCCATGGCAGCTCGTCCACCGCGGACTCTTGTTCACGTTCCAATTCTTGGCCCATCACGGCGAGCCGCTGATCCAGCCGCTCGCGGCGGCGAAACCCATCGATGGCCTTGCGCTTGGCCACGGCGGTCAACCAGGACGCCGGATTGCGCGGTACGCCCTGCTCGGGCCATTGGCGCAGCGCATCGATGACCGCTTCCTGCGCCAGATCCTCTGCCAAGCCGAAATCGCCGGTGAGCCGGGTCAGGGTGGCGATGATCCGCGCGGATTCGATCCGCCAGATCGCGGCCACGGTGCGCTCGACCCTGTGAGATTCGGTTGAGCGCGCCGTCGCTTCATCGTGCGAATTGTTCATCTTAGGCTTGGCCGCGCTGAGCCTGTTCCTCGCGCCAGCCTTCTTCTTTTTGAATCCACTCGTTGTCGGCCGGAAAGTCCTCGGGTCCGTGGACACGCCGGACTTCCAAAAGTGCGCCGGTTCCGAGTGGAGCGCGCTTGGCCCACTGAATGGCCTCTTCCTTGGAGGAGACTTCAATGATCCAGAAACCGTTGAACAGTTCCTTGGTCTCGCCGTAGGGACCGTCTGTGACCAATGGTTCCTCGGAAGAGAAGTCGACAACAGAACCTTCCGCGGCATCGGACAGTCCCTCGCCGGCAAGCATCACCCCAGCCTTCATCATGGACTCGTTGTACTTGCCCATATCTTCGATGATCTGCTCGAAGGGAATTTCCTGGTAGGCCTTCACGCCCTCATCGGTTGCACGCATAATCAGCATGAATTTCATGGTGTTCCTCCTTGAATCCGGGGCCAGCTTTTTTGACCCTCTCATACAAGACGTCGAACGGGAAGAGCCAGGATCGACAGAACTTTCAAAAAACTTTAAAAGTTTTTTGAGCGTTGCATAACATGGCGCAGGCTGCTTCTCTTGCCACCCGCAGACTTGGCCGAATGCCTGTCCGAGGCGGTCACATGATGCCTCCACGTTGACGGGCATACAGTTTCACCGCGATAGCGTTGCGCTGCTGATCTCCAAGGTCTTGGACCCATTCGCCGGCGTCCCAGCAGAGGTTGCGTGCCAAGGGCAGCTGATGGGATCCGCTTTCGATGATGTGCATGAGATATCCGCCGGTATTGGGAAAAGCTACGAGGTCCCCGGCGGCCACACCCTGCGGGAATTCGAATCGACGCCGCAGGATCAGCTCTTCCTCGATGCAATAGGCCCCGACGAGGAACGCGCTGAGCGCCGCACGCTCGCTTCGGGGCGTTCCTGTATGGAGGAGCAACGGATCCGCCAGGAAGTCCGCCGACGTTGAGCGGCATTGCGTTCTGTTCATATGCAGGCCCACTAGCGGGAGCCCATCGCTGCGGGTTTTGACGAAAGCCACCATTGCAAGCGTCATCCCGCAGCCGTCCAGCAGCGTCCTACCTGGTTCGCAGCGCAGCTGAATGCCTCGTTCTTTGAGCATCTGCGCTACGGACTCATTCCCGCCTTCCGGATGGCTTGCAAGAACTTGATTCAGCCATTCTCCGCGGATCAATTTCTGGTGGTACGGATATACTAAGCCGATTGGCTCGGCACCCGTGGCGCCCAGCCTGTCGGATTTCCATGTCAAGGATTCATCTCCGGCGGGCAGGGCGGCAAGGCCCTCCCAGAAACCGGCCCATTGCGCGGCATCATCCAGATAGGACATCGGGATCCCGCCGCCCATGTCCACGAATTGCGGGGCATGGCCCAATTCCCGCAACGCGTCGATGAGCCGCAACGATTCGGCCAGCACCAAGGCCCGCTGCTCTCCGCTGTACCCGTTGAGGTGGAAGTGGATGCCGCACACCTCCAAGCCGGTGGCTCGGTCCGCAGAGTCGAGAAAGTCTAGCCACCGCTCCGCGCTAAGACCGAATCGTGTTGGAGCAATCCGTGGGTTCGCCGAGGCGAGGCGCAGCGCGACCCGGACTCGGCGCCCGGACCGCTCTGCAATGTCCAGCAGATCCAGCGCCTCGTCGACATTGTCCAGGCTCAGCATCACGTCGTTGTCCACCGCCAGCTTGAGCAGTGCCGGTGACTTAACCGCTGCGGTGACGATCAGCCGCTCTGCCGGCACGCCTCGTTTCAGGCATTGGTCGAGTTCGTTGAAACTCGCCACGTCGACGCCGCAACCCTCGGCTGCGGCTTGGTCGATGGCGCCGATCGTCTTGTTTGCCTTGCGCGCCAAATAGATCTGGAAATCGATCCCGTGTTCCTCCGCGGCTTGGCGCAGCTCACCGATATTCCGGCTCATCGGCGCAAAATCGTGGAGGTTCAACGGCGAGCCGTGCTCTTCGATCAATTCTTGGCATAGCACCGGGTCGGCCAGGAGCCGTTCCATCCAAGGTTCCAGACGAGCGGTGAGCGGAGCGGTTCCGTGCATCAGTGGTGGCATCAGGGAGCTACTTTCTGGCTTGCGGAGGTAATCTTCGTTGCTATTCGTTGAGCCCAAGCCCGGTATTCCGGGTGCAGGGTGCGGTTCAAGGTGTCATGGCCCAGCGTGGGGTCTTCGGTGGGCCTGCCCAGGGCAGCCAGCGACTCGCTCCGTTCGCCTCGGGCGTTCAGGCAGGTGCCGTCGGTGTCCGTCAGCAGCCCGCGTTCTGCGCGGCGGATCTGGATTTCTTGGTTGGCGAGCAGGCTGCCGAACAAGGAATGAGCGGGACGGCCCTCCGGTGCCGGGCCGCTGAGCACCCCGACCGGTGCGGTCACCGCATCGATCACGATTGCCTCTGCAGTTACGGCATCGGCGGATGGCTCTTGCTGGAGTATTCCCGCATCGAACAGTGCCAGCAGCTTCAACGCGGTGGGCTCGGGCGGTCCGAAAGCCATGCGTTCGAGATTTGCGGCCAGGCGGTTGAACCGCTCGCGGTCCCCGGTACGCCACTGGATTCTGGACAGCGCCTGAACCAGCTGCGCATAAAGTCCTGACCAGACAATGGACCAGATCCATTCGTGGGTGGCAGGATCCACTCTGCGGTTGGCCCGGAGGCTCGCACGCAGCTTTTCGGCGGGAGAATTGATGGCCGAAAAGGCCTGGGACTGTCCGGCTAGGACGGTGTTGCACAGCTCCGTGGCGGAGGCGCGGATGCCGCTATGCCGCGCGCACCGCAGGGCGCAAGCCAGCAGCATCTGCCACAGCGCATCCAGATCAGCTTCGGGCCGGTCAGTGGCTTTGCCGCTGGGTGCCGCGTTCGCCGCGCCCCATCGGCGAATGCGAGTTCGGAAATCATCCAGAACCTCGCGCAGCGGCCCTGGAATGCGCTGCGGTTTGGGGCTCATCGGGATATTGCTACGCGAAGTCATGGTGATGCGCGCCGGTTCTTGCCCACCGGGAAGATAGCGCACCGCGGCTAACCCGTTGCGCGTTACCTGTTCCCAGCGCCCGCCCCTCCCCTCGGTCAGGGCCAGGACCACGTCATAGGCGGTCAGTGCCGCGCCGCGAATGAGAACTTTGCTTCCCGGCGGCACCTTGCCCATGGCATCGGCTTCGCGTTCAACCGTCAGTTGCGTAGCGCTGAGCGCCCCGCCAAGCATGCCTTCCGAACGGTATCCGGCCAGTCCGTGCCCGGTCGCGAGCACCACCTCATCGTAGAGTTCGGATCCTTGCTCGGAGAAAACTTCCCACTGCGCTCCCTGGCGCACGATCCCCGTGACCACCGAAGGCCGGTGTGCCAGGTTCAGGCACCCGTCTTCGACGAGCCGCTCGAATTGCTCGCGCAAGTACTCCCCGACCAGGGCTCTCGCGGGGTAGGTGTCCTCCCCTCCAGCGTTTTCGCCGCTAACGGCCCGCCACTGATCGAAGCTCTGCAGACACAGGGTGGATGACGCATCGATAATGCGGGAATTGACGTTCAGCCGCAGCTCACGCGGCTGGCCGGTATTCCAGACCCTGCCGGCCCCCGGCGGATAAGGATCATAGACGTCAACCCGAACCGGAGTTTCCTGAATGCTTGTCAATGCGTCGTTGAGCTCAAGCAACGCGAACAGGCACTTCGGGCCGCCGCCAATCATGGCAATGCGGGTCATCGGGCCGGAGAGTCTTCCAACGACTGCGAAGAATCCAGATCCGGCTCCTCGCCCAGATTGTCGCGGACCCAGTCATCGTTGTAGACGCTTTGCAGGTAGGGCACCCCGGAGTCGTGAACCAAGAAGGCGATGCGTGAACCATCCGGAATCTCCGGGAGCAGCTGGTCCATGGCGGAGACAATCGCACCGGTTGACGCTCCGGCGAGAATCCCTTCGCGTCGGGCGAGCCGCCGGCAGCCGCGGACCATCTGGATCTCCGGAATTCGGCACACTCGATCTGGTTCGGATTGGAGGGCCAACGCCGGGACAATCCCTGCCCCGAGTCCGGGTAGCCGCCGGTTGCCGGAGTCGCCGCCGAAGAGCACCGAACCCAGCGCGTCCACGGCCACCAGCTCGGTGGCCAGGCCATGCTCACGCACGTACTGCTGGCAGCCGAGAAGAGTGCCGGTGGTGCTCGTTGCAACGAAGAGCATGTCCAGGCGCCCGTCCATCGCTTCCATGATTTCAGGCATGGTGGTCGCATAGTGCGCCTCGGGGTTATGCGGTGAACCATACTGGTTGGTAGTCACGGCGCCCGGATTTTCGGCGAGCAGCTGCGCTACCCGGCGGCGGCGGGCGGCGAGCTTGTTCCCGTCCGGCGGGTCAAGCACCAGATCAACCTCGGCACCGTAGGCGCGCATGATCTCCAGCGCCGACTTATTGGCGTTCTCGTCGACGACAGCCACGAATTTGATCCCGCGCACCACGCACTGCCTGGATAAGGCGATCCCCAAATTTCCGGATGTCGACTCGACGACCATGCCGCCGGCCTGCAACTCACCAGATCGCATGAAGGCGTCGATCAGGCTTCCGGCGGTGCGCTCCTTGGTGCTCCCGGAGAGCTGCAGCAAATCCAGTTTCGCAAAAACCTCAACACGAGGCGTGCCAAAAAGCCTGTCCAGTTTCACCGTTGGTGAGTTGAAAGGACTCAAAGTTCCTACACTATCCATGATCATTACTCGCATTCGGGCGGTGACAAATCCTGCTGACAAGTGCTCGGCAAAATGAATGCGGTGTGACCTCCACCGCTACCCAGTTTGGCAAGTCTAAACATGGAATATCGGAACTGGCTGGCAAAACGCACGTTTCGGTGACGATTTTCGTTTTCCGCTTGCTGCCCACCGCTAAATTCCACGAATACCTGCAGAAACTATGTCGCTTCGAACGGTCCTGACCCCATTCTGGATTCACTGAGCGCGTCGCTGGCCCGGTCCCCAAGCAGTTGCTCCGCAGGCAATGCTGCCCGGCGGACCCACGCAGGATTTGCGCCAATAGTCTAATCTAAGTGATAATCATTCTCATTATGACAGTTAAGAGCACCCTCGCTCAGCACGCCACGAATGGCCACGCGATTGGGCAACAGCCCAACACCGGGCTCGCTGCCCCATCCGACCCACTGATCCGCCTCAAAAACGCCCGCGTGGCCGCTGCGCGAACTCAGCAGTCCCTGCTCGAAATCGATGAGCTTGCGCTGTTCCCCGGCGAGCGCATTGTCATCACTGGCCCCTCCGGCAGCGGCAAGTCCCTGCTGCTGGCCACGCTCACCGGACGGTGGGCCGCGGGCTTGGCTTTCACCGGCACCCGCACGGCGAATTTCACCCGCATCGGATTCATTCCGCAGCGCGGGCTCGATGCTCTGCACCCGCTTCTCCCGCTGGGGCGACAGCTGCGCAAGGTCACCGGCAAGAGCACCCAGCAGGTCCACGAGGCGCTGGCCGCCGTGGGGCTGACCGACCCGGCACTGAGCCAGCGCAGGCCCGCGGAACTATCTGGCGGGCAGGCGCAACGCGCTGCGGTCGCGCTGGCAGTGCTCAGCGATGCTCCGCTGATTCTCGCCGACGAACCGACCAGTGCCCTTGACCACGAATCGCGGGACCAGACCCTGGCCCTGCTTGACCGTGTCATCACCGCTCGGCAGACGCTCGTGGTGGTGACGCACGATCCTGCGGTAGCCAATGCGCTGGCGACTCGTCGACTCGCGCTGGAATCCGGGAAGATCTGCCAACTCGCCGGGCCCACCATGGAACGAGCACGGCCATGAGCCGGGCTGTACTGGAAGTAGCGCAGGTCAGCGCAACCTACGGGCGCGGCGCCAAGGAGCGGCAGGTGCTCGCTCCGACAACTTTTGAGATTTCGGCCGGTGAATCAATCGCCGTAGTGGGCGCCTCTGGATCCGGAAAAACCACGCTCGCCGAGATGGTCCTCGGGTTGCGCGCACCATCCTCCGGCCGGATCAATGTCCAGGGCCACGAGTGGGCCGCACCGCACAAGCTAGTCTGCACGGAGCGGCGCCGGCTGGTGCAGGGAGTTCCGCAAGATCCGGCGGCCGCCCTGGTGCCGCGCTGGACGATTCGCCGGTCAATGGCACATGCCATCGAGCGGCTCTTGCCAGGTGAATCCGCCGAGCATCTGATAGCGCAAGCCACCGAGCTCGCGCATTTTGACCCGGCGCTGCTCGGGCGGCGTCCGAGCCAGCTTTCCGGCGGCCAAGCGCAACGTGCGGCCCTTGCCCGGGCCTTGGCCGTGCGCCCGGCGGTGCTCGTGGCCGACGAACCGACCAGCGCCCTGGATCCGCAGACTGCGTGTGCGGTATCCGCCGATCTGCTCGCGACCATAGCCCTTTCGGGTGTGGCGCTGCTTCTCGTAACCCATGACCCCCAGCTTGCCGCGCGGTGTTCGCGCACGGTGCGCATCTGTGCACCCACCCAAAGTCGCCTCAATTAGCCAAGGAATAGACAACCTATGATTCGACCACGTGCCAGATCCCTCGCACTGATTCTCTTCCCCCTGGTTGGTGCACTCACGCTCACCGGGTGCTTTTCCACTGCCAGCCCCGGAGAAGCCGCCGCGGACCGCATCTCCGTGGCGCATATGCAGCCGCCGCGTTCCGGGCTCAGCCCGCTCAGCGACGACGCTTTTAAGCTCTCCCGCTGGTCCGCCGCGGAAACCCTGGTCAACCTGGATGATGCCGGTGACGCGGTAGCTGGACTGGCCACCGAGTGGACCCGTGAAGGCGAGCTGATCTGGAACTTCAGCATTCGTGAAGGGGTCAGCTTCCACAACGGGCAGCCGCTGACCGCAGAATCGGTGGTGAACTCGCTGCGCCGCGCGATCGACTCCACCCCGGTACCGCGCATCCTGAACGGCACGCAGCTGAGCGTGGAAGCCCACGGAGAGCAAGGCATTCGCATCACCACCGCCGACCCGGACCCGCTGCTGCCCCAGCGGCTCTCCAGCCCGCAGCTGGCCATCTTTGACGCGGCCGCCTACACGGAATCCGGGGTGAACCCGCTGGGCACGGGAACCGGACCATTCCAGCTTGTGGCCGTAGACGGCGTCTCCGGAGCCACCCTGGACCGCTTCGATGACTACTGGGGCGAGGCGGCCAAGGCTTCGGGCATCGACGTGAAGTTCGTCCCCGACGGAACCGCCCGTGCCGCGGCGCTGCGCACCGGGGAAGCCGATGTGGTGGAGGCAATCCCGGCGGGGCAGGCCGCTTCGGTGGATCAGGAACTGCTCACCGAGGTGCCGATGCCGCGCACCAATACGCTCTATCTGAATACCGAGCAGGGGCCATTTAAGGATCCGGCCGTGCGCGCCGCGGCACGCGAGGCCATCGACCGCGCCGCCATCGTCGGATCGGTCTATGAGAACCGGGCCGATCTCGCCGACGGCCTCTTGGGCCCGGCCCTGCCCTACGCGGCCGGCTACCGCCAAGATGCCGACTACCAGCAGCTGCTGGCAGGCCGGGCGGAACCGGCCAAGGTGAAGGGCGTGAAGATCAATCTCGGCACCTTCACCGATCGGGCGGAGCTTCCCGAGGTCGCCGTGCTGCTGGAACAGCAGCTGGAAGCCGCCGGGTTCGAGGTGAGCCAAGATGTGCGCGAATACCAGTACATCGAAGCCGATGCCCTCGACGGCAAATTTGACGCCTTCATCCTCTCCCGTGCCACCGTGCTGGACTCCGGGGATCCGGTGGCCTACTTCGCCTCGGACTTCAGCTGCGAGGGCGGCTTCGCCATTTCCCAGCTCTGCTCTGCGGAAGTTGACCAGGGGATTGAGACCGCCGCGGAAACCGAAGCCGGCAAAGAACGCCAGCACCAGATCATGCTGGCCGAAGCCAGGATTCTGGGCACCGATGCCGCAATTCCACTGCTGCACGAACGTGTCATCCAGGGCGAAGTTCCTGACCTTCAGGATGCCTCACGGGATCCGCGCGAACGCCAGCTGATCACCGCCACCACCCGGCTCGGCGCCGAGTAAGGCAACTGCCCGATGAAAAACAGACGTCCCGGCGGGCGGCAAAACAAGCTGCTTTCCCTGGTCTCACGCCTGCTCAGCGGCGTGGTGCTGCTGTTGATTGCCGGCGCCCTGCCTTGGCTCTCGCGTACCGACCCGGCCGCCGCGGTGCTGCGGGCGCGCTACGCAGAACTGGAGCCCACGCCCGAAGCCCTGGCGGCCATACGTGAGCAGCTGGGGCTCGATGGTGGCCCGCTGGCCTCCAGCCTGCGCTGGTGGTCCGCGGTGCTGCGCGGGGATCTGGGCAATTCCTGGGTCAGCGGGGCCGAAATCGGTCCGGGCGTGTGGCAGGCGGTATCCGTCTCCGCCACGCTCACCGCCTTCGCCATCATCGTTGCGCTGCTCGTCACCAGCTGCCTGATCGCCCCGGCCGCGGTGCGTGCGCTGCGCGGCCTGGAGCACCGCGGTTCCGGGCCGGTCGGGGTTGCGCTGACCGCACTGCCCGAATTCCTGCTGGCAAGCATCCTGCTGGTCATCGTCTCGGTGCAGCTGGGCTGGCTGCCGCCCTACGGCTGGACCGGCCTCGAGACCGCCATCCTCCCGGCCCTTGCCCTTGGCATCCCCGCGGGAGGCCTGCTCGGACGCTTGCTCGCGGATGCGATCTCCGGGGCCGGCGAGGAATCCTGGGTGGACGTCTGGCGTCTGGCCGGAGCCGGCGCCCCGGTCATCCTGTCCGGGGTGCTGCGCCGGGCGGCCGCGACAATCATCGATCAGCTGGGTCTGGTATTCATCGGCCTGCTCGGCGGCGCGGTAGCCGTGGAACAGGTATTCGCGATTCCCGGACTCGGCCGCTATCTGCTCGGTTCGGCCAATGCCCAGGACATCCCGGCCCTGCAGGCCGGGGTGCTGCTCATGGCGGGGGCCGCGGTGCTCATCGGCACCCTCACCGCCTTGGCCAGGCGCTGGTTGCGCGGCGGACCGCTTCCACCGGGCTCACTGCCTCCGGCACCCGAGGCGCGCGGCAATGGGCGGATCGCACGCTTCACCGCAATAATTACCTGCTCCGCGCTGCTGGCGATCCTCGCCTTCGGCCTGCCCCGGGACCCCTATGCGATTGAGCATCAGCGACTGGCCGCGCCGAGTCTCTCCTTGCCCTTCGGGGCCGATTCCAGCGGACGCGATCTGCTTGCGCGGGTCGCCCACGGAACGCTCGGGACGATCACCCCCGCGGTATTGATCGTCTTGTGCGCCCTCATCATCGGCCTGCTGCTGGCGGTGCTCGGCGACATCTCCCGCGGCCCGGCAGAAATCGCCAATGCCACGCCGCCGATTCTTGCCGGGGTGATCATTGCGGCGCTGATGGGCCCCTCCGTCGGCGGAGCCGCGCTTGCGGTGCTGTGGGTTACCTGGCCGCCGCTGACCGCGCATGCCGCCTCGCTGATCGACGAGGCGCGGGCCATGGGCCACATCCGCTGGCTTCCGCTGGCCGGGATGTCACGCTTCGAGATCTTCACCCGGCATATTCTTCCCGCAACGCTTCCGGCGCTGCTGCGCCACGGCATGCTGCGCCTTCCGGGCGTTGCCCTAGCGCTTGCCGCGCTCGGCTTCCTGGGTCTCGGCGCGCAGCCGCCCATGCCGGAGTGGGGGCTGCTGCTCGCCGAAGGCATCGGCTACGTGGAGCGTGCCCCGTGGACCACGCTCACCCCGGCAATTGCCTTGGTGCTGACCTCCGTATGCGCGGTGGCCGTGGCCGGGATGCGGCGCGCGCCGCAAAAGCCGGCCCGTGCCGAGGCCAAGACCGCGGAACCTGCACCGGCAGGCATTTCGGGAGCATAGCGCGACGCGGCCGCGACGGTCCGGCTGCTTAGGAGGATTGGATGCGTTCCCAGAGCTCGGTCACGCGATGCTCAATGTCGGCGTAGATTCCCCTCGCCTCGTCAAGCGTCATATCCTGCGGATCGGCGACGTCCCAGTCCAGGTATTGCTTGCCTGGATAGATGGGACAGGTGTCACCGCACCCCATCGTGATGACATAGTCGGCGGCTCGCACCACGTCATCGGTGAGCGGCTTGGGGAACGCATCTTCCAAGCTAATATTGTGTTCCTTGAGCAGCTCCACCGCCAATGGCTGAATCTCTCCGGCGGGCAACGAGCCCGCGGAGCGGACCTCCACCCGCCCGCCGGATACTTCCGCGAGCAATGCGGCGGCCATCTGCGAACGCCCGGCATTTTGCACGCAAACGAATAATACCTGTGGATTGTCCTTGGCAATGCTGCCCATGGATTGAGCGAGCGCGCGCAGTCTGTCATCGGCGAAGCGGGTGGCAATGGCCGCCAGGTAGGTCCGCACACGTGCGGTACGCCCCAAGGTGGCATACGACTCGAAGACATAGCGTTCTATCATCTCGGGAGTGAACGTGCCCGCGTAGCGTTCGGCTAAATGCTCGGACATCCGGCCCAATACGTGGGTGTCCTTGGTGGGATCGGTGTCGTTCGGTGTCCAAGTCATGTGAACTGCCCTATTCCTTTTTCTCAGCTGGCAACTCATCGCTACGCAGCAACTTTGTGAAGATCGGTGATTTATCCAAGGCGTTTTTGACACCGGCGGCATAAAAAACACCCACGGCAAACTCGTCAGCTCTGGAAGAGCATGGTCCATCTCGCTTAACCATCAACACGTACGTCGCTAGACATCGATGACTATCGATATCTAATCTTCGGCAATACATCGATGATTGTCAATATCCCAGGTTGCCGGTCAATGACGAATTCATTTGGCTCACCACAGGCCGCCGCACACTCCCGACGGCCACCAGGCAGGCGCGTAATGGCGCAATCCGGCCCCGCCTGGCCGTGCACGGTGCAACATCAAGCGTTACAAAGGCGCCTGATGCGGCGGAGCATGAAAGAATCCATGCGTATGTCTCGGATCACGGAACTTTTTGCGCGTGATCCAGCGTGGAAGGACGTGGCATGGCGACAGGACCCACCCCGGCTATCGCGCATCAGCGCACGGATGCGGCCTGGATAACAACGGTCTTTGCGGGCATTATGGCGGCCTTGCATATCTGGAAGCTCCCTTCGGCGCTTCCGGTGCTGCAAGAGGAGCTGCACATCTCGTTGATCCTCTCCGGCGTGCTGCTGGGGGTGGTCCAGGTCGCAGGCATGCTCGGCGGCCTGGCCATGTCGCTGCTCGCCGAAATCTATTCCCAGCGAAAAATCATGATCCTCGGCCTGCTCCTGCTCATTCTCGGCTCGGCAATGGGCTCCTTCTCCCCCAACGCCGGGATGCTGCTGGGCACGCGAATTATCGAGGGGGCCGGGGTGATCATGTGCAGCGTGATGGGCCCCGGCCTGGTGCGCGCCCATGCGCCGCTGCAACGCATGAATTTGGCGGTGGGCTGGTGGGCCGCCTTCATGGGTATCGCCACCTTCTTCGGCGTCTTGGGCACCGCGGTTGCCCTGCGCTTCATCTCTTGGCAGAGCTGGTGGTTCATTCTTGCGGTGCTGACCGTGCTCCCGATCCTGCTGATTCTCAAGTTCGTCTCCGCCTCTGCCCCGGGCGGAGGCACCAGCGCCAAGGAAGCCTTGAGGAAAATCGTGGTGACCGCAGCTTCCGGACGTATCTGGATCAGCGGCATCATCTTCGGCTGCTACACCGTGCAGTGGATGGCAATCGTCGGATTCTTGCCCACCATTTTCCGCGAAGACGGGCTGTCGCCAATCCTCGGCGGGTTATTCTCGGCGGTAGTCGGCGGGCTGAACGCGCTCGGAGCGATTATCACCGGGCTGCTGCTGCACCGCGGAATCGCCGGCAAGAAAATGCTGCTGGCCTCCTTTGCGGTCATGGCCGTGATGGCCCTGTTGACCTTCGCGATCGACTACCCGGCATCGCTGGTGCTCGTTCAGGTGCTCTGCGTGGGGCTGTTCTCGCTCTGCGGTGCCGCCGTTCCGGCCACGATGACGCGCTTGGCGGTTGATCTGGCACCGGAGGGCGGCTCGGCCCCGGCCGCCATGGGCCTCATGCAACAGATATTCAATATCGGAAACTTCACCGGGCCGATGCTCGTCGCCTGGCTGGTGGTCCTCACCGGCGGATGGTCTTCCACCTGGTGGGTGAGCGCGTTCTTCGGGACGCTGGGCTTGGCGATGGTCATGGTTCTGCTGCCCAAGAACTCGCCGCTGAACTCGATCCAGCACGCCTAGGATACCCACCAGCCGCCGCCATAAATGAGCACCGCCGCCATGACACCGTCGAGCCTTCAACGCGTGGCGCACTACCCAAGGCATCGCCGCAATGGGCACAATGATCCCATGCGCCTTTTCCTCATTCGCCACGGACAGACCCCCTCGAACGTCGGGCACCACCTCGACACGGCGGAACCGGGAGCGCCGCTGACCGAGCTCGGGCAGCAGCAGGCCGAAGCCCTGGTGGCCCTGCTTGGCGAAACCGGCATCGAGGCCATTTACGCCTCGAACCTGGTGCGCACCCAGCAGACTGCGGCTCCGCTGGCGGATGCCCTCGGCCTGGACGTCGTAGTGCGCAGTGGATTGCGTGAGATCTCCGCCGGTGCGCTGGAGATGGCCAACGATCAGCAGTCCGTCCAGACCTACCTCTCCATCGCGCTCGGATGGGCCGACGGGAAGCTGGAAACCCCGATGCCCGGTGGCGGCCCGGATGGGGCAGCCGAATTGGCGCGTTTCGATGAAGCCGTGGCGGAGGTGGCAGCCTCCGGAGCGCAGACCGCGGCAATCTTCACCCACGGGGCCATCATCCGCGTCTGGGCCGCAGCCCGGTGCGAGAACCTGGATGCAGCGTTCTCCGCGGAGCATTCGGTGTCCAACACCGGGGCCATCATCGTCGAGGGCTCCCCCGGAAATTGGCGTGCCACTCAGTGGCAAGAGCAAGCCATCGGCGGAGCGGATCTGGAAGATCCGGCCACCGACGGCGCGGCCGCGGATACTTTCACCCGAGAATAGGGACCGCTTTCAGCTCAGAGGTTTTCCGGGCCGGTCTCATTCCGCTTTCCAAGATCAACGTTCTCGGTGTCCGCATCGTGGGGATACAGGTCCGCTCCGGTGCGGTCCTTCAGCGTCAGGGTCGCGAGCAGCGAGGCGGCCACCCAGATGAACAGGTACGTGGATACCGCAACGGTGGTGTCGAACTTGCCCACCAGCGCGGCGGCAATCGTTGGCGCGAACGCGCCGCCGACCACCGAACCCAGCGCATAGCTGATCGAGGCACCGCTGAGCCGGATGCGCGCCGGGAACAGCTCGGCGTAGAGCGCCGGCAGCGGCCCGTAGGAGAAGCCCATGAAGGCACCGAAGACCACCAGGGACACGGTCACCCAGGCGAGGTTGGCGGTTTCGATGAGCAAGAACAGCGGGAAGAGCCAGGCAAGCAACAGCACCCAGCCGATGATGAACATCTTCTTGCGCCCGATTCTGTCCGAAAGCACGCCGCCGAACCAGGTGGAAATCAGCCAGGCCACCGACCCGATGGTGATGATATTGAGGATGTCTCCGGCGTTCAATTCCAGCTTGTTTGTCGCATAGCCGAGAATGAAACCGCCGGTGAGCATGTAGCCTGCGGTGTTGTTTCCCATGAACACCAAGGTCGCCTGCACGACCTTCTTCGGGTGCTTGCTAAACAGCGTGGACAGCGGGGCGGTCTCGGTCTGCTTGGTCTTCTCCAGCTCGTGAAAGACCGGGGACTCCTGGACTTTCACGCGGATGTAATGGCCGATGAGGATCAGCACGAAGCTGAGCAGGAAAGGAATGCGCCAACCCCAGGCCATGAACTGTTCCGCGGAGAGCACCGCGGCGATAATCGCGCTGACCGCCGAGGCCAGCAGCATGCCCGCCGGAACGCCAAGCTGCGGGAAGGCGCCGAATTTTCCGCGGGCATTGTCCGGGGCGTGCTCCACTGCCATGAGCGCGGCCCCGCCCCATTCGCCGCCCGCCGAGAATCCCTGGACGATGCGCAGGAAGATCAAGAGAATCGGGGCCCAGACGCCGATGGTTGCATAGGTTGGCAGCAGGCCAACGAGCGTGGTGCCCACGCCCATCATGATCAGCGTGGTGATCAGCACCGCCCGGCGGCCATAGCGGTCGCCGACCCGGCCCATGACCACGGCGCCCAAGGGGCGGAAGAGGAAGCTGATGCCGACGGTGGCGAAGGCGATGATCGAACCGAGCGATCCTTCGGCCGGCGTGAAGAACTGCGGGGCCAGGACCAGCGCCGCGGCATTGGCATAGATGAAGTAGTCGTACCACTCCACGGTGGTGCCCACCATTGTCGCACCGGCGACTCTTTTCTGTTCCGGCGTCATACGCCCCGATGCGGAAGCTGCTGCAGTCATTGCTCCTCCTCGATATAGCGAGTGTCTGGGAGCATTTTCCTGCACATATTCGGGCGCTCGGCGCCGGACTTGGAACGACTCCCTAGCCCCGATATTAGGCCTGTCTTCATAGTTCTACAAGGGTTGCAGCAGCGCCTGCCCACCGGAAAACTGCATTAAAATCCCTTGGGTCCGCGGGCCTTCGGCGCGCTCCGGGCCAGATGGCCCCGAGCCTTCATCCACCCGGTTGCTAATACAAATGATTCTCATTAGTATTAGTCCTTGTGACTTCAGCTACCCCGCAACTCCGGGCGCCCGCGCCCGCCGATCCACCGAGCCTTCCGCAGCGGAACATGCACCGGCGCACGCTTCTCATGTGCGCCGGCACCGCAGCGTTGATCGCGCTGCTGGTGGTCATCTCCGGTGCCGTCGGCGCGGTACCGGTCACCCTCGGGCAGGCGACCCAAATCGTGCTGGGCCACCTGATCCCGGGCATGCCGTGGATGAGCGACGGAAGCCTCACGGCGCTGCAGGACCAAGCGGTCTGGCAATTCCGGCTCCCGCGCGCGCTGCTGGCCGGGCTGGCCGGAGCGGGGCTGGCCCTGGCCGGCGCGCTGATGCAGGCCACCGTGCGCAACCCGCTAGCCGAACCCTATATCCTCGGGGTTTCCTCCGGAGCCAGCGTGGGCGCGGTACTGGTGATCGTGCTCGGCTCGGCAGCCGTCGGCGGCATTTCGATGAACGCCGCGGCCTTCGCCGGGGCGCTGAGCGCCTGCCTGGGCGTCTGGGCGCTGGCCCGGATCAACGGCACGCTCTCCCCGACCCGGATGATCCTTGCCGGGGTGGCGCTGGGCACCCTGCTCAGCGCCGTGACCAGTTATCTCACCATCTCCACCGACGCGCAGAACGTCATCAGCGTGCTGTTCTTCCTGCTCGGCAGCGTCTCCGCGGCGAGCTGGTCCAGCCTCGCAGGCCCGGCGATCGCCTTGCTGATCGCCGGCCTCGCCACCGGCTATCTCTCCCGCTCGCTGAACGCGCTGATGACCGGCGACGAATCGGCCATCTCGCTGGGAATCAACGCCACCCGGTTGCGTGCGCTGCTGCTGGTCATCGCCTCGCTGCTCACCGGGGCGGTGGTCTCGGTCGCCGGCGGCATCGGTTTCGTGGGGCTGGTGATTCCGCATATCGCGCGCATCATCGTCGGCGCCGACCACCGCCGGATGCTGCCGGTCACGGTGCTCGCCGGCGCCGCATTCCTGATGACCGCGGACCTTCTGGCCCGCACCGTCGCGGAGCCGACCGAGATTCCGCTGGGCATTCTCACCGCCTTCGTCGGCGCACCGTTTTTCCTCTGGCTGATGCGCCGCAACGGCGCCGACCGTGCGGGGTTCTCCCGATGAAGGTGCAATTCGACCAGGTCACCGTGGCCCTCGGCGGCCGCGACGTGGTGCACGCGGCCAGCCTGGAGATCCCCTCCGGCGAGGTCCTCGGAGTGCTCGGCCCCAACGGCAGCGGAAAGTCCTCGCTGCTGCGCACGCTCTACCGCGCGGCCAAGCCCCGGCAGGGCACGGTGCGCGTGGACGGGCAGGACGTGCAAAAGCTCTCCGGCAAGCAGGCTGCCCGCTCCATTGCCGTAATGCTCCAGGACCCGCCGACCGACTTCGACCTCAGCGTGGCCGAAACCGTGCTGCTGGGCCGCGCCCCGCACCAGAACTCCTTCGGCAAGGACTCCGCCGAAGACCTGGAAATCGTCCGGGAAGCCATGGAACGCACGGAAATCACCGAGCTGTCCGGGCGCATGGTCGCCACCCTCTCCGGCGGGCAGCGCCAACGCGTCATGCTGGCCCGGGCGCTGGCGCAGCGCACCCCGGTGCTGGTGCTCGACGAGCCCAGCAACCACCTGGACATCAGCCACCAGCACGATCTGATGAGCACCGTGCGCGGGCTGGGGCGCACGGTCATCGCCGCCCTGCACGACCTGAATCTGGCCGCCCAATACTGCGACCGGGTGCTCATCCTGGACTCCGGGCGCATCATCGCCTGCGGCCCGCCGCACCGCATCATCACCGAACAGCTGATCTCCTCCGTCTACGGCGTGCAGGCGCGCATCCTCGGCGAACCGCAGGATCCGGTCTTCGCCTTCCGCCGCCGCGCGAGCCCGGCCCCCGATTCGATTTCCACCACATCCGCTCCCCGCGCAGAAAGCAACCTCGCCTCATGAAGCTCTCCTCCCCTCGCCCGCTGCTCGCGGGCACCGCGCTGCTGGCCAGTGCCCTCCTCACGCTCAGCGGCTGCGGCTCCGCAGTCGCACCCGCCACGCAGCCGGCCGCTTCCGGCGCGGGCAGCAGCCTGGAGAATTGCGGCCGCCAGGTGCGCACCGCGCAGATCCCGCAGTCGGTGGTGGGCATGCACCCGGCGCAAACCGAGCTGCTGGTGCGGCTCGGGCAGGCCGACAAGCTGGCCGGCCAGGGCCAGGCCGCCGCGCAGCAGCTGCCCGCCGAGGTGGCCAGCCAGCTGGCCGAGGTCCCGCAGATCGGCGGCGCGCTGCCGCCAAGCCGCGAGGACCTGCTGGCGGTCGCCCCCGATTTCGTCTACTCGCCCACCACCTACGAGTTCACCGCCGAGCAGGGCTTCGCGAGCATCGAGCAGCTCGAACAGGCAGGCGCCGCGGTCTATGTGGCCGCCGGCGGTTGCCAGGACCGGCGGATGACCGGAGAGGTCACCGACCTGTTCACCGATCTGCAGAACCTCGGCGGAATTTTCGCCGCCGAACAGGCGGCCACGGACCTCATCGCGACCAGCACCGCCCAGCTGGAGCGGGTCAGCGAGGCGCTGGAGGGGGTAGCGAAGCTGCGCGTCGCGCAGGTCTACGTGGACGGCACCACCTTGCAGGGCATCGGCGCGGGCATCGAATACGACATCCTGCGCCTGGCCGGGGCGGAGAATATCTTCACCCCCGAACAGCCTGCCTTCGATAAATTCTTCGCCGCCACCATCACCCCGGAGGCCCTGGCCGCGGAAGAACCCGAGGCGCTGGTGTTCACCGTGCACGACCCGGAGCATGAGGCGAGCACCCGCGAATACCTGGCCCGGACCTTCCCGCAGATGCCCGCGGTGAAGCATAAGCGGCTGATCGCGGTCTCCAGCACCGATGTGTTCCCCGGAACGCTGGGCAACGTCAAGGCGGTAAGCCACATCGCCGAACAGCTGTATCCCGAGGCGTTCTAGGCCATGATCCACCGGCGGCTGCTCGAACTGGCCGGAGCCATCCGGCCGGCCATCCTCGCCCTCGCGGGGTTGTCGCTGCTCATTTGCGCGCTGCACATCGCCTTCGCCTGGGGCACCGCGCAGGGGCTGCGGGCGCTGATGGCCGAGGAGGCGGACCTGCTGGGCTCCTTCGGGTTCCTCGGCGTGGTGCTGCTGGCCCGCTCCGCGGTTTTGTGGCTGCGCGAGTGGCTGGCGGCCTACCTCGGCGCCGGGGTGCGGATCCGCTTGCGGGCCCGGCTTTTCGGCCAGCTGAACGCGGTGCCGGCCGCGGAACGGGATACCGGTGCGGCCACCGCCACGATCATCGACGGGGTGGACGGACTGGAGGCCTACTACACCCGGTATCTGCCGCAGCTGCTCACGGTCCTCATAGTTCCGGCCGCCGTCGTGCTGCTCGTGGCGCTCGCCTCGCCGGCCGCCGGCCTGCTGCTGGGCGGCGCGGCCGCGCTGGCGGTGCTCGCCCCGCGCGCCTGGGATGCCCGGCTGCTGAAGAACGGGCGCGGGCGGTGGGCGGCCTTCTCGCGGCTCTCTTCGGATTACCTGGAATCCCTGCAGCATATCCCGCTGCTGCGCAGCTTCGGAGCCACGGCCCGCACCGGCCAGCGCCTGGCCGCGCAGGACGAAGAGCTGCGCGGACGCACCATGCGCCAGCTGCGGCTGTCCCTGGTGGAAACCGCGCTGAGCACCATGGCCCTGCATCTGGGCACCGTGCTCGTCGTCGGTGCCGCCCTGGCCGCCGTGATGTCCGGGCAGATCCAGGCGGTCGGCGCGCTCACCGTGCTGCTGCTCGCCCGCGAATGCTTCCGCCCCATTCAGGAGCTGGGCACCTGCTGGCATGCCGGCTACCAGGGGCTCAGCGCCGTGGACGGGCTGGAGGACCTGCTCTCCCGCACCCCCGGGCACGCGGAAACCGGCAGCTGGCCGCACCCGGCGCACTCCGGGCGGCTTGAGCTGGCGGAGCTGTCCTTCAGCTATCCGCGCACCCGGGGCGGCCTGCACGCGGTGAACTTGCACGTCGCCTCCGGCCAGCGGCTGGCCATCATCGGCCCCTCCGGCTCCGGGAAGAGCACGCTGGCTCGGCTGCTGGAGCGGGAGATCGACCCGCAGACCGGAAGCATCAGCCTGGACGGCGTCGCGCTGCGCGACTACACCGCGGCCGCCCGCGCGCGCAGCGTGGTGGTCATCGCCCAGGACCCGGTGCTCTTCGCCTGGACAGTGGCGGAGAACCTGCGCCTCTACAACCCCACGGCCGGCGCCGCCGAGCTGGAAGCGGCGGCCCGGGCGGCCGGCATCCACGAGACGATCCGGCGGCTGCCCGCCGGGTACGGCACGGTATTGTCCGAAAACGGCGAGCAGCTCTCCGGCGGCCAGCGCCAGCGGCTGGCCATCGCCCGCGGGCTGCTCAGCCCCGCGCCGCTGCTCGTGCTCGACGAGGTGACCTCGGCGCTGGACGCGGCCACCGAGGCGGAGGTCATGGATGCGGTGGCCGAATTCGCCGGCAAACGCACGCTGCTGCTGATCGCGCACCGGCCCAGCGCCCTGCGCCACGCAACCGGCTGGGCCTACTTCAGCGCCGGAAGCCTGCTGCGCACCGGCGACGGAGCGCTCCCCGGCGCGGACCTGCAGGCAAGGACGAACCCATGAAATCGGTGCTGAATCTCCTTCCGGTCATCGCCGCCCGCCCCGGCCTCTTTCTCGAAGCCATCGTGTGGAATGTGCTCAGCGCGCTGCTCACCCTGGGCATTGCGCTGGGCCTGTCCTATGCGGTGGGGCACACGCTCGCCGGCGAGCTGACCGGGCTGTCCGGATTAGTGGCTGCGCTCTGCGCCGCGGGGGTGCTGGGCGCATTGCTGGCCTGGCGGGAATCCTGGGTGTCCCACGATCTGGCCTACCGGATCATCGGGGTGCTGCGCGCGCGGGCCTTCGCGGTCCTGGCGCGCATCCTGCCCGAGCGCCGGCGCCCCCGGCGCAGCGGGGACCTGGCCACCACGGTGCTCGGCGATATCGAAACGCTCGAATGGCTCTACGCGCATACCGTGGCGCAACTGCTCGGTGCGGGGCTGGTGCTGGGCACCGGGGTGGTGCTCTCGGTGCAGGTCAGCGGCTGGCTGCTGCTGGTCTGGGTTCCGCTGCTCATCCTGGCCTCGGTGCTGCCCTGGCTCACCGACCGCCGGGCCAGCACCGACGGCGCAAGGCTGGCCGCCGGCGCGGCGCGGCTGCGCGCCGATCTGGTGGACACGGTCCGCGGACTGCGCGAGCTGAGCGGTGCCGGCGCGCTGGAACGGCAATGGGACTCGCTGACCGGGGACACCCGCGCGCTGGCGCGCATCCAGCTCCGCGAGGCCTCCCGGATCGGAGCCGAACGCGCGGCCGGCGAGCTGCTGATCGGCCTATCCGTGCTCGGCACCATCCTGGTGGTCCTGGCCCAGCGCTCCGGCATCGCGGCCGCGGATATTCCGCTGGCCATCGCCATCGCCGTGGCCGGGATCTCTCCGGCGGCGCAGATCTCCGATCTGCTGCGCAATACCGGGACCCTGCGCGCCGCGGCCGAGCGCATCGCGCAGCTGCTCGATTCCGCCGCCCCGGAGTCCGCGCAGATTTCCCCGGATCTAGCGGCCCCCGCCCGGCCGGGCGAACAAGGCCTGGTCTTCGAGCAGGTGGGCTTCGGCTACACCGCGGACCTCCCGGTGCTCAAGGACTTCAACCTGCACCTGGCGCCGGGTGAAATCCTGGCCCTTACCGGGGTCTCCGGCAGCGGAAAGAGCACCGTGGCGCGTCTTGCGCTGCGCCTGTGGGACCCGGACTCGGGAAGCATCCGGCTGGACGGCGCGGATTTGCGCGGCCTGGACGAGCGGGACTTGCGCGCCGGGATTTCGGTGGTGCCCCAGTCCTCGCCGGTGCTGCGCGGAACCATCCGCTCGAATATCGTCTTGGGCGATCCGCAGGCCAGCGCGGCGCAGGTCGAAGCGGCCGCCAGGGACGCCGGACTTCTCGAGGCGCACGCCGGGTTGCCGTTGGGCCTGGATACTGTGCTGGGCGAGCACGGGTCGGGGGTCTCCGGCGGGCAGCGCGCACGCATCGCCATCGCCCGCGCGCTGCTGCGCAACCCGAAGGTGCTGATCCTCGACGAGGCCACCGCATCGCTGGATCCCGACGCGGATCAGGCCATTATGGCGCTCTTGAAGAAGCCGACTCGGCGTGCCACGCTGCTTATCGCCCATCGCCCGGACACCATTGCGGCGGCCCACCGGGTGGTTTCCCTGCACGCGCTGGCCCAGCCCCGGGATGCTTAGGGTCCGCCGCGGCTAGGAGCTGGCGGTTATCGAATCGATGGCGGTGCGGGCTTCCTCGGCCAGCCGTTCGGGCATCGGGGCGCTCTTGGCGGAGTCGGCGGCCACCTTCTGGCCTTTGTCGCTGACCACGTACTGGCCGAAGGTCTTGGCCAGTTCCACGGTCTGCGCATCAGCATAGCTGCTGCAGAACAGCAGGTAGGAGACCAGCACCAGCGGGTAGGCGCCCTCGGCGGTGGTTTTCCGGTCCAGCTCCAGGGCGATGTCGTGCTCCTTGCGGC
Organism: Arthrobacter sp. MYb221; assembly: GCF_002979835.1. NCBI lineage: Bacteria > Bacillati > Actinomycetota > Actinomycetes > Micrococcales > Micrococcaceae > Arthrobacter > Arthrobacter sp. MYb221. Next base: position 49,605 of record NZ_PCPW01000013.1, read on the forward strand.
CCTCGACGCGTTCGGATTCGGCTACCGCCAGGGCCGCGGCCTCGCCGCTGACGGCCACGAATTCGCCGCCGACCTTCAGCTTCACCTTGCCCAGGTTCTCATCCACCAGGGAGTCATCGGCATAGGTCACCGCGCCCACAGCACGGGTTACCGTGGTCACCACGCCGGCGTTGCCCTGGGCCTTTTCCAGGCCGGTCGCATCCGGCCAGCCGCCATCGGGCTCATGGTCCCAGGCTTCAGGGACGACGCTGTGCAGGTACTCGGTGAAGTTCTCGGTGGTACCCGAGTCATCGGCGCGGGCCACCCCGGTGAGCGGGACATCGGGCAGCTCCACACCCGGATTCAGCGCGGTGATGGCTGGGTCCTGCCAGGAGCGGATTTCGCCGGAGAAGATCCTGGCGACGGTCTCTGCGTCCATATTCAGCTCGCTGATCCCGGGCAGGTTGAAGGCGATGGTGATCGGGGAGATATAGGCGGGGATGTTGATCGCGCCCTGCGGACCGCAGGTTTCGATCGAGCGCTGGACCTCTTCCTCCTTGAGGTACGCATCGGATCCGGCGAATTCGGTGCCGCCGGCGAGCAGTCCGGCGCGCCCCGCGCCGGAGCCCACCGAGGCGTACTGCACCTGGACCTTGGGGTGCAGCGTGGCGAATTCGGTGGTCCAGGCGTTCATGGCGGAGTTCTGCGCCGTGGATCCGCCTCCGGTCAGCGTGCCTTTGAGATTCGAGGTATTGCCCTCGGCGGCATTCCGCTGCGCTTCGCCCAACGGGTAGTCCGAGCCGCATCCGGCGAGCAAAAGTGTCGCAACCAGGCTCGCGGCGACTATGAGCTTGGGTGAACGGGCAGATGCCGACCGGCGGGGGAGGCTGGGGCGCACGGGTGCTCCTCAAATCTTGGATGAATTATTGGACAAGCTGAAGACACAAGTCAAGCATCATAATGCTCAAAGCTCGAAACGCATTACTTCGCGCTGGTGCAACCACCTTACGCCGAATCGGGCAGGCACGCGGTGCGCGATTCTCCGGCGCCGCGAAGCTCCCGGGCAAATCAATCAGCGGGCCAGCAGCTTCGCGGCCGCAGGAAAGATCAGCACCGTCAGCGCACCACCGGTGACCATCACGGACACGGTCACCTCGGAGAGAATCCCGCTGGAGGCCGCAAGCTGCGTGACCGCGACGATAATGGGCAGCCCGGTGGCGGCATAGAAACCCAAGGCCAGCGACTCGCGCGTGCCGCCGCGTCCCGAGCTGCGCGGCGCGAACCGTTCGCGCAGGAACACCGGCAGGCCGCGGACGAGGATGATCAGCGCGACAAATCCCAGCAGCATCGGCCATTGCGCGGCGACCTGCGCGAGGTTGATATTCATGCCGCTGGTCACGAAGAACACCGGGATCAGGAAGCTGAATCCCACGATTTCCACCTTGTGCATCACCTCTGCGGCATGCTCTGCCTTCACCGCCTTGAGCACCGCATTGGCCAGGATCCCGGCGGCGAACGCGCCGAGGGCCACGTCCAGCTCGAAGACCGCGGTCACCAGCATCAGCGAGACCAGGAGCAGCACCGTCAGCCGCATCATCGTCTGCATGGTGGAATTCGAGGCCTTGGAGAAGGCGCGGGCCAGCAAGGGCACGCGCCGGAAGAAACGCGCCGGGATGGCGATGGCCATTACGGCGATGAGCGCGAAGAGCACGAGCAGCCCGGCCGCCACCCAGGTACCCCGGGTGGACAGCAGCAACGACATGGCCACGATCGGCAGCAATTCGCCATAGGCGCCATGCACCATCACGGCCTTGCCCAGCGCCGTGTCCATGGTGCCCGAATCCTTCAGAATCGGCAGCAAGGTGCCCAGCGCCGTGGAGGTCGAGGCGATGCCGAAGGCGATCGCGGCGGGCCAATCCCCCTGCACGATGAAAAATGATGCGCCGATGCCAAGGGCCGCGCAAATCATCCAGGTGGCAGCCGCCCGCTTGCCCTGCGCGGCGCGCATGTCCGCGGTGTTGACCTCGAATCCGGCCAGCAGGAACAGGAATCCCATGCCCAGCTCGCGCAGGAATCCCACCGCTTCGGTTTGCTCGGCCAGGCCAAGCAGGTTCGGCCCGATCAAGGTGCCGAAGGCCAGAAGCCACACGACATCGGGCGCATAGCGCCGGGTCGCAATGGCCAGCAGTGGGGCCACCGCCGCGGCCAGGGCGATCCACCACACGGAGGTGAGATTCTCGACGAGCTCATGATGCATGTCGCCAGCTTAAGCGATACGACGCCCGCAGCGCGCCGCGCCACCGCCAACGGCACCCGTGAACCGCGGCGCAGTACTTTTACTCCAGAAGCAGGTCGTAGCTGACCTGTAGAGTAAAAATCCAACATTTTCGGTTAAAGATGGGCTTATTCCGCAAATAAGCTTGGTATTTGCTGGACGCTTTGCTATTCATTGAATGGTGAAAAGAGTTACTGCATGAGCCAACGCCGCATCTTCCGCCGCTTCATCCTTCCTTCCGCCTGGCTGCTGATCGGCGTCCTCATCGCCGTCAGCCTCGTCAAGCTCGCCTTCACCGGCAGCAGCTCGGCCGCCGAGGACCAGCTATATCCCACCGGCGAGGTGCCGGCCGAAACAATCATGGTGGAAACTGGCACCGTGGAGAACACCCTGTCGATTTCCGGGAGCATCAAGCTCGATGCGGCGCAGCCGCTGAACGCCCCGCTCGACGGCGTAGTGAACTGGGCCTTCGTGAAACCCGGTGACCACGTGAGCAAGGGCGACCGGATCTTCCAGATCCGCGCCGAATCCCAACCCGAAGCCGCCGAGACCACCGAGTCCGATCAAGAATCCTCCGCCGGGGAGGAACCGGCGCAGGCCGCCGAGCCCGTGGTGACTTACCACGACGTGTACGCCCCGGCCACCGGCAAGGTCGGCAAATTTGTTATCGAGCTCGATGACGAGGTCACCAAGGGCGCCGACCTGGCCAAGGTGCAACCGCAGCACTTCAAGGCGGTCGGGGCGATCAGCCCGCTGGACCGCTACCGGCTCATGGATGGAACTCTCGAAGCCACGATCACCATCGAGGGCGGGCCCGAGCCATTCACCTGCAAGGATCTGAGCGTGGGCGATACCGCCTCGGCCACGGTGGACGCCGACTCCGCGGAGCAGGAGCCAGACCCGGGGATGGGTCCGATGTCCTCCGAGGGGCAGGGTTCCAGCGCCTCGGGCAGCGAAATTTCCTGCGACGTTCCGGCGGACACCGTCGTCTTCGATGGGCTGTCCATGGCCATGGACATCGAAGCCGGAACCGCCGAAGAAGTGCTGACCGTACCGGTCACCGCGGTCCGTGGACTGGTCGGCAGCGGCGCCGTGTGGCTGCTCGACGAGAACGGCAAGGAGATCCGCACCGAGGTGCAGCTAGGGGTCACCGACGGCAAGGTCGTCGAGGTGGCTTCCGGGCTGGAGGCCGGAGCCGAGGTGCTGCGCTACGTTCCGGGCTCCGCTCCCGAGCCGGCTGAAGGCCCGGGAATGGAGATGTACCCCTGATGAGTTCTGCTCAGCTGCTGAAGCTTGAGAACGTCACCCGCAGCGTCCGGCTGCCCGATGACAGCGAACTGCGCATTTTGTCCGGCATCGACCTGACCGTCGCCGAGGGCGACCATATCGCCATCGTCGGGCGCTCGGGCACCGGGAAGTCCACGCTGCTGAACATCCTCGGACTGCTGGACCGGCCGACCTCCGGCGCCCTGGCCTGGCGGGGAAAGGACGCCACGAAGCTCAGCGCCCGGCAGGCCGCCGCGGCCCGCGGCCGGGACCTGGGTTTTGTCTTCCAGCAGTTCAACCTGCTGCCCGGACGCACCGCGCTGGAGAATGTGATGGCGCCGCTGATGTACTCCAGCGGCCGCGACTTCTGGCAACGCCGCAGGCTGGCCGCCGAGTCGCTGGACCGGGTGGGGCTTGGCGCCCGGCTCGATTCCATGCCGCAGACCCTGTCCGGCGGCGAGCAGCAGCGCGTGGCCATCGCCCGCGCCCTGGTCCGCCGCCCGCGCGTGGTGCTCGCCGATGAGCCCACCGGCGCGCTGGACGTGGCCACCGGCCGCGCGGTGATGGAGCTATTGGATGCGGCCACCGTCGAATCCGGCGCCGCGCTGATCACCATCACCCACGATTCCAATGTTGCGGCGCTGGCCCGCGAGCGCTTGAGCCTCGACGGCGGACGGCTGCATCCGCTGAGCCAGGAGGCCGCGCGATGAACACCCTGGCCCGCATCTTCACCGGATTCATCGCCGCCTTGCTCGAGGCCTGGCAGGAGCTGCGCATCCACCGGCTGCGGGTGCTGCTCTCGCTGATCGGGGTGACCATCGCGGTGGCCTCGCTGACCACCGCGGTGGCCGGAGCGCAAATGGCCCAGCAGCTGATGACCGAACAGCTCGAGCGCAACGGGCGTCCGGCGATGATCAGCACCTACGCCATGGACCCCGCCAGCCAAGGACCGCCGCAGAGCTCCGCGGAGATCACCGCGGCCTTCGAGAAAACCAGCGAGCGCTTCAAGATCGAGTACACCTCGCTGATCGGCCGCACCTTCGGGACGCAGGCGGTCCGCCAGGGCCTGTCGGTGGATACCGAGATGCAGGTGGTCGACCCGGACTATGGCCCGATGCACCGGATCTTCGCCCAGCACGGACGCTGGCTGGAGGACGCCGACGCGCAGAACCTCTCCCCCGCGGTGGTCGTGGACAAGACCACGCTCAGCGCGCTGGGCATGGAAGAGGGCACGCTGCCGGCGACCATCGAGCTGCGCGGCCTCGGCGGCGACGTTTCGGTCACCGTCATCGGCGCCACCTCCACACGGGGCTACGGATCGATGGGGCAAATGTGGATGCTGCCCGAGACCTACGAGCACTGGTTCGCGGCCGCCGCCCCGCTCAGCGATGTCAGCTATGCCATGTGGGTGCCCATCGAGGGCTCCGAGGAACTGGCCAGTCATTTCGCCCGGCAGATGCAGGCGGAACTTCCCGGCTACGTCGTCGATTCCCAGCGCCAGGACTATTTGGCCTGGGGCAACGACGAGTCCCTGAAGCAGTTCGCCCTGGTGGTCAGCTCGATCGCCGGCATCATTTTGCTGCTGGGTTCGCTGAGCCTGCTCAACGTGGCCATGGTGACGATGAAGCAGCGGATCCGCGAGGTCGGGATCCGGCGCAGCTTCGGCGCCACCACCGGTCGGGTGTTCTTCTCGGTGATGATGGAAAGCGTGGTGGCCACCGCCGTGGCCGGCGGGCTCGGGGTGCTGATCTCCGTGGCCCTGGTCTCAAACCCGAAGCTGATCAATGCCGTGATGGCCACCGGGCTGGATGAGATGCCCGGGTTCCCGGTGCAGGCCGCGCTGCTGGGCATGGGCGTGTCCATTGCCGTCGGCGCGTTGACCGGCGTTTTGCCCGCCCTGGTGGCCGCCCGGGTACGCATCGTCGACGCGATCCGCGTCTGATCCGCCGCTTGCCGGGCAGGCCCCACCCGGGTTGGCCCGGTGGGGGTCCTGGCTACCGGAACAGATCCAGGTGGGCCAGGGCTACCCCCACCCGGTAGGCGGAGCGCGGGCTGCTGGAGACCAGTTCCCTGTCGTGCAAGGCCACGTCAACGCTGTCGGTCACGATGCCGTCCACTCCGAGGCTCAATAGTTCGCGGATGGTCGCCTCGTCATTAACCGTCCAGACAAAGACCGGTTTGCCTTCGGCTTGAGCCGCGCGCAGCACCGCTGGATTGAAGGAGGCCTGTTCCACGACGATGAAGTCGGCTGCGACGTCGGGAATGGCTCCGATGCTCATGGCAATCGTCAGCCCCACCTGCAGTTCCGGGCGGCGCTGCTTGATCTCGCGCACGGCTTCTGGATCCAGCGAGTGATAGATATTCGCCTCGGCACTCCCCGTTGCATCCACCTCGGCGAGGAAACGATCCAGGTAGCCGGCGGACTCATGCCCGGTCACCTTGAGTTCAACCAGCAGCGGGATCTGCAGTTCCGCTGCCCGGTTCAGGTACTCGGTCATGGTGGGAATCTTGCCGGTGAACCCTCCCACGGATTGGGTCACGGCGGTGACCTCGGCAACGCTCATGTCATAAATGTTCTCGTTGCGTCCGGCGACAACCAGCAGATTGGTATCGTGGCTGGCCACGAAGTGGCCGTCCTTGGTCTCCTGGAAATCTGCCTCGACGTAGTCCGGCTGCAGCTTTGCGGCGGCTTCCAACCCGCCGATGGTGTTTTCCACTCCGCCGCCGGAGAATCCACGGTGCGCCAGAATGGCGGTGTCGGCGGCACGCGAAAAGGTGCCGGCCATAACCGGGGCCGCATTCACGCTTCCGGCGAGCACCAGTGCGCAGGCAGCCGCGGCTCCCATCGCACGGAGCAGCCTTGACCCAATGGCGGGCGCCGGTTCCCGCAAGCTGGCCAAATCATTTGGCAGCCCGAGCCGGGACCGGGTAGCTGCCACGAGCACCTGGATGATGACCACGGTCGTTGCGCCAATGACCAGGAATCCCAGGCCCTGGCCAACACCGATGCTGAGCGAAGCGGCCCAGGCCGCCCCTTCGGCCTCCAGGAATCCGCCAGCGGCGGCCGAGCCCCACACCAGGAACTCGACGATAAATGACATCAACAGGGCGGAAGCCAGCACCGGAACACCCAGCAGCGCCGCGGAGCGCCAGAAAGTCCGCCGGGTGGCACGCAGGCTCTCGACGATCGCGCGATAGGGCCGTCGCCGGCCCACCACGAACATTGGCAGCGTCAGCATCAGGCGCAGATTGAGGTAGATCACTGCGCCGATGATGGCGGCATACAAGCTGCCGCTCAGTGGTGTCTTCAGGTACTCCCGGGTGATGAACGGCGGGATATCGATGCCTTGGATGAGCACGGAAGACAGGCCGAGCCCACCGAGCGGAAGCACCACGAATAGGTAGGCCATGATCAGCGGCGAGGGGTACCGGGCAAAGCGGCCCAAGGCGCTGCAGGTCTCGCTGACTATGCCGCGCATGGTTGGTGGCAGGCCGGCTTGCTGTCGATTGACCATGACGATGAGGGCAGAGAACTGCAGGCCCATCGCGAGCAGCACCAGGACGGCGATCAACAGGAGCAATAAGACGGCGCTCGGGTCCGCAAGCATCACCGGCAAATTGCGATCGGTGAGGTTCGACAGCCCGCAGGATTCCAAGGCCAAGGTGAATAGCGCCTTGACCCCGGGGATCACGGCCAGTGCGTTGACCAGCTGCAGGGTGATGATGACGGCGAGATACCGCAGAACGTGCGCATGCCCCAGGCGCAGCCCATGGGTGATGAGCCCAAGAGCCGAAGGCGCAGCCAACCGTCCGAGGCCTTGCCCGGACCGGTCCGAACCACGCGTTGCGGGGCCGGCGCTTTGGGCCGCTTCACCGCCTCCCGAGGGTTCCTTCATCGTCCGGGTCCTACTTTCAGGTTTCGTGTGCAATATGGCGCCAGTGCAACGTTTTGGAAGTAGTTGGCCTTGGTCTCTTCCTATTCTAGAACTGCACGACTTGCGCGCCCTGCGGCTGGGATCTTCGGGCGGCGGCCATCTTCGGCGGATCGGTGCCAATGGCTGGTGCGGTCCTGCTATTTTTTGGCGAAGGCCGGCGTGCTAACCGCACATTCCACCGGCTTTCCGGGCTCCCCGGTGACCGCCGCGATTTCCTTGACGCCGTCGAGCAGGACTCGGCAGGTGGCTGTGGCTCCGACACGTGGGGCGGCTGAGACTCCGGCTTCTTCTTCGGCCGTCACCATGACCGTTTCCTGCCATGTGGCGCTCCGCTTTTTTGCCGGATCATTTGTTGTCGCCACCTCGCCAACCGCGGTTTCACTGGAAACTTCGCCTCGAGTCGGTGCCTCCAGGTACTTCACGTCATCAATGCCATTGACGGTTCCCCCGGTCACCGACACTTCGTAGGTGACGCTCCAGGCATCCGCGGTCTGTCTGCCGAAGGACTCAACCATGCCGCAGGCGGTGGCCGATAGACCCAAGACAACAAGCAATGAACTTGCCCCGAGAATTTTCGAGATTCGTTTCGTCTTCGTGTTCTGGGCAATTTTCATTCTTTTCCTTCGCTCATGTTTGCTTTGTTGGGTTTCGCGGCAAGATCCACAGTACAAGCAGGATGGACGGCTTCACCTCGCCCCGTGAATGGAGATCTCGGCGCTAGTAGCTCCACCCGAAGTACTACAAAACAAACAAATAAGCAGCGTGATGCTCCGGCTACTCTTACTCTGCAGGCAGTCTTATTTAAGGAGCAGATTCATGGCCAGCGGCAGCACATAACCCGGACGAATCGACGAGTCACTGCTGCAGACTTACAATAACGAGCGGCCGTCATGTTCCGCATGGGCCTGTGGCGTCCCGCCACCGGCGATGTCATGTCCAGCCACTCACCGCGTGTCCAAACGGCCCGCTTCACTCTCACCCGTAGCGCTGGATTCGATCACCGGGAAGTACAAGTCTTACTGCAAGAACGTGGAGTCCACAGGCCTGTACCAGACCAGGTCGAAGATGTGCGATCGCCTGGGCGGCAAGCCGGTCGCACACCGCAGAAGAAAGGCGTCGTTTATTTCTTTCGATAGGTTCGCTGCGGACTGGTGGTTGACCCAACAGAGACAAGCCACCCTGCTTCGACAAGTTTACTTACATAACGTCTGACTGTATTTGGGTGATAGCCAGTCAACGCGGCAACAGCCTGCGTATTGAGTTCTTCATGAGATTCAAAGCATGCACGAATGAGGCCTTCGGCATTACCGGCTGACGCGCGACTCGGAGCATTCGACTTAGTGTTGATTCCGGGAAGCTCGCGCAAGCGAGGTCCGTCCGGATATGGATCATTGCGGCGTTTCGGATACTCGAGCCAACCACCCTTGACCAACGATTCAAGTATGTCTCGAATATCTTCGCCATCGATGGCAAGAAGCTGTCGAATACTGCCCACTGACAAAGGCTGTCCAGTGTCCCTTAAAGCAATGACGCGCTGATGATCAAGGTGGAGTTCTCCTGCTCCAATTTGCTGCATCCGCTCTCGCACGCTCTCGGTCATGAGGCCATATCTCGGTAGCGTGACGCTAAATTGCTGAAGTGACGAATAGATAATGGGTGCATCCAACCCGGTTTCCCGCATGCCGTGCAGCATCGTTTGCAAACCGGTACCTAAATTTTCGGAAACCGTTGTCTCGCTACCCGGCATTCTCACCATCGGCAGTAAGCGCGCAAGCATGCCATTTCTAGATAAGGAAATTCCACGCCACAGGTCCTCTCGATCCCTGCCTCCATAGATTCCTCCGGGATTCTCTACCACAAGGCGGTCCGTAAATAATTCGACACGGATCTGCTCTCCCTGTGTGAAAACTGAATAGTCGCGGTGCATCAATGCGTTGGCGATGGCCTCGCGTATCACCACTACCGGGATCTCTGGAATTTCATCCACTGTTGCACCACGGACTACGCGACGAACCTTAAGCGATTTAATTACTTCGGTCACCGCACCTTCAAGCATGAGCGGTATGTTCCCTTCAATGGTCTGCCGGTTCAGGAGCTTAACTCCCTCAAGGACCGTTCCTTTATCCGTTCCTGGAAATTCGGCGACTGTAATCATCAGCTGCGGCAAATACTGTTGCGGATAGACTCCGAAGCTCAACAAACCGCCAAGTGTTGGTGTTCTACCATCGGCGGCCAAAATCCCGTTTCTGACCAACGTCTCTTGATCACTGAGCTTAGAGAAGATTGCTCCGCGACCGGTACGTAGTTTCCGCAGAAAAGACTGTATAGCTTCCGAATCGAGATCTTCCAGGGTTGCACCCTCAACAGGTTGCACGTCGTCTTTGGGCTGCTTTTGATTACTTTGCAATGTGTAGACTTCAAACTCATTGAGTCTATGGTCGCCGTCGTGCAGTCGACGGAAACTTCCATTGCTAGGCCCTTTGTCGGTAACGAAACAAGGCTTCTGATGCGGTTCAAGTTCGCTAACTTCAAGCATCACCACTTTGCCGCCTTCAAAAGGAGCGATGTTAACGTCCACAATCGGCGTCGGCGTTATCGGACCACTTTCTTCTTTGAGCTTTCGCGGTCTAACCATAGCGATTGCCGCTTCTGCGATGGCTTGTGCGTCGAATCCAGCGGAGAGCTCGAAACCTGATCTTTCGTCTAGCCCCAGCAGAACTAGTCCACCCCCAGCGCTGTTACTGAACGCGCTGATAGTTTCCCTGATCGATTTGGGGAACCCCCCGGCGGCCGACTTAACCTCTATGAAACGTGAATCCGTGTCAATGGCACGCAATCGATCTACCACTGCGCTTAGCTCGCCTTGGCTAGTCTCCGTAGGGACATTCATATCTCGACTATCACTTGAACTACTCACATCTCTACTCTAACCATTTACTTTCACTCTTCCCAGCAATAATTGTGAAAGTTGTTGAAGTAAGCGGCGATAGTGTGAAAGTAATAGTTAGAGTAGTGGAAGTTGGTGGTTGGGATATTGAAATACGACCAGAGTTCCTCAGGCTGGTTGGCTACACTCCGATAGGTAGCAACACGAGGTCAAATCGTACTCGAATCCACCTCTGCTCCTCTATACCCGGTCCGTCCCGGTCTTGGGTTCCCGCCGATTGCTCGACAAATCCTTTAATCAGCGGCTGCTTCACCCGAATACCGTGTCAGTTTTCAACAACTCATCTCCGTTCGCAAAATTTGAACAACCAATGTGCGATATTCTTCAGCGCTGCCCATGAAATACAGATGACCGGCACGGGCGTCTCTGGAGGACATCGGACGCGTATCGCAATTGCCCGCGTTTTGCTGCGCAACCCAAAGATCCTCCTAATTGACACGGCAACTCCAAATCTGGACCTCGAAGCGGACCAGATAATCATGAACCTGCTCGTCGAACCCTCAATACGACGTGAACTAATCCGCGCTGGCCGAACATCGGGTCGGTGTGGGACGCGACGCTGCGGGCGAGCCTAAGTAGATGTCGAAAATTATTCGCCGCTGGTAAAAGTGACGACCCTGCACAACGATATATACAGATCCTGAGCTCTACGTTGGCAAATGTCGCGCCCCGCTGTGACCGTCAACTGCGGTCCAGCATCCAGCACCTGGCTGCTCAACGGGGTAAGCTCACCCACGGACCCGTCACCGTCGAGAGGACTTCATCATGCCACTAAGGCTTACCGCTAAGCACCAGTTAGCACGTCGGTCGGCATGAGACTTTCAATCCTTGACCAGGTTCCACTCACCGAGCATGCGCCCACTCGGGCCGCCGCGTTATCCAGCGGCTTAGCACTGGCACAGGATGCTGACGCGCTTGGATACCATCGCATCTGGTTTGCCGAGCACCACAATTCGCAGTCCTTCGCCAGCGCCGCCCCAGAAATGATGACTGCCCTGGCGCTAGAGCGCACAGCCAAGATCAGAATCGGTACCGGCGCCATCCTCCTGCCCTACTATTCAGCGCAAAAAGTCACCGAAGCGATGGGCCTGCTCGCGGCGGTTCATCCGGACCGCGTGGATACCGGTGTGGGACGCGCCTCGCTCAGCGACCCAAATTATGCCGCCAAGGTTGCGTCGTTGGTGCACGAGCTCGATGCTAGCCACCCTGCTTCAAACAACGAGCCTGCCGGGCGCGTATGGGTGTTGGGCGCCGGCGGTTCGTCCGCGCCGTTGCCGGGAACGCTCGGTGCCGGCTACGTTCATGGCCACTTCCTGCGCCCCACCGGCGGCGAGGCCGCGACCAGCGCTTATCGTGAGGCAGCAGTAGCTTCCGGGCACACTCCACACACTGTCTTAGCCGTCCGCTTTGTCACCGCCGAAACCGAGGAACAGGCCAGGGCTCTGGCCGAAGCCCTGCTGCTTTGGCGGGTGCGCAAGGATTTTGGGCACGACGGTCCCATCCCCTCAACGGCCACCGCCGCACGCTACCAGTGGAGCACGGCGGAACGCGCGAGGGCCCAGGAGCGCAGCCAGGCACTGATCGTTGGGACTCCGTCCAAGGTTCGAGCCGAGCTTTTGGCTTTGGCGGACACCCATGGGGCTGATGAACTTATGCTCAACACACTCGCCAGTGACCCCGAAGACCGATTGGAGGCCTACCGGCTCCTGGCAGACGCGCTGAAGGACTGATCTTGAAGATCTCCTGCCGCTTGAGTGCGTAGTTCTCGACAATAAATTCCTTGGTCCGATCATGTTGCGGATTGGCGATGATCCAGCCTGATTCCCGGCGGCTCCAAGTCTCTGAGCGTCTGGACGCGGGCGGACGTGAGGTCATTGAGCTGGCCGCCTCCATGCTGGAAATCAGGGAGCCGGCGAGCGCCTAGCCGGGCCGGAATTGCCGATGGGAATTTCTCGCATCACACCAGCACATAACGTGACCTACTGGGTGGTACCAGTTGAGGAACTGACACCACCCGATACTTTCAGTGCCTCGTAATCCGCCAGAAAACGGTAGATTTCAAGCTCCCCGAAAAGTTCTTAGAACTTTTTCAATCCTTTGCCCATCCGGCTCCGAATGCTTCATGACAGCCCGCACCGACAGGGTCGGGGAAGTACGGCGAGAGTAGTCGTCGTAAGGCAAGGAGATAGACATGAAACGCATGAATCGCAATTTCGCCGGTGCTCTCGGACTGATGGCAGTGGCCGCGATGGGGCTCACCGCCTGCTCGACCGGATCAGAAACCGCCGAGCCTTCGGCCTCCAGCTCCATGGCCGCACCAAGCAGCTCGGCCATGGCCAGCGAATCTGCCATGGGTGACGCGGAAATGGATCCCGCAGCGAATCTCGTTGGCTCCGGTTGCGCCGCCTACGCCGAGGCAGTTCCAAGCGGCGACGGATCGGTCGCAGGCATGGCCAAGGACCCGGTGGCGGTAGCAGCCTCGAACAACCCGCTGCTGAAGACCCTGACCGCCGCCGTGTCGGGAGAGTTGAACCCTGATGTAGATCTCGTGGACACCCTCAATGGTGACGAGTTCACGGTCTTCGCCCCGGTTGACGACGCTTTCGCAGCAATCCCGGAAAAGGACCTCAACGCGGTAGTTGAGGACGCAGATACGCTCAGCGGCATCTTGACCTACCATGTGGTCCCCGGCCAGATTGTTCCTTCGGATCTTTCGGGCTCCTACACCACCGTTGCAGGCCAGGATCTCGAGGTCACCGGCAGCGGCGACGAGCTCGAAGTCAATGGTGCTTCGGTCATCTGCGGTGGCGTGCAGACCGCCAATGCGACCGTCTACCTGGTCGACGAAGTGCTGATGCCACCGGCAAAGAAGTAACCTCAGCCGGTAGCAGCAATTCTCCAGGCGTTTAGCTGGTCGGTGTTTGGTGGTTCACTCTTCAAACACCGGCCACTAGACGTTTAATGGGCAGAACTCGGGATGGCCGTCCGGGGCATGAACTACGAACAGAGGTAATTTGGTACGCCTGTATGCGAGTCCCGGTGCTAGGCTCGACTCCATGGAATCACCACGGAGCGCGGCTGGCACAAGGCCTCCGGTTGGCGACCGTTCCGCCGAGTATTGGACCGATGTTTGCCAGCGGGTCGCCGACGGCGAGCATCAGGCGTTCGATTCGCTGTACGCAGAGCTGTCTCCGATCGTCTATGGAATCTCGGTGCGGCTGATACGCAATTCGGCCCAAGCCTCGGAGGTGACCCAAGAGGTCATGCTCGAGATTTGGAACAACGCCCAAGGCTATCGCGCAGGTTCCGGCACCATCTATGCCTGGGCTTCGACGATCGCCCGCCGCCGGGCGATCGACCGGATTCGCTCCGAGGAAGCGCGAACCCAGCGCGAGGACCGCAGCTTCACCGTCGAGCGGGAAGTCCCCGAAATCGATGAGGTCCTCATGGAACAGGTCGATTCGCAGCGGGTGCGCCATTGCTTGGACACCTTGACCGTTAAGGAAAAGCAGACGGTTTTGGACACCTACTACGGCGGGCGGACCTACGCCCAGGTGGCCGAAAGCCGGGAGATGCCGCTGGCTACGGTGAAATCAAGAATCCGCAGCGCCCTGCAGCGCTTGAAAACATGTTTGGAGGTGGCCTAAATGAATTACAAGGAAACTGACGGCTCATTGAGCGCCCACGAGCATGAGCTGCTGACCGGGTTGGCGCTGGAAGCCCTCGACTCCCCCGAAGAACGCCAACAGGCCGAGGAACTGGCCAGCTCCAACCAGGAAGCCGCCAACTGGCTTCGCGGCTACCGCGAAACGATCGCGCAGATCGACCAGGCGGCCTCGGTCGAGCCGCCGGCGGAGTTGCGCGACAAGATCTTCGCCGCGTTGCCGGCCCAAGCCGACCAGGCACCGATTTCGCTCAGCGAGCGGCGCGAGCAGAAGCAGCGCCGCGCCCCTCGATTCGGCTGGCTGGCCGCCGCGGCGGCGGCAGTGGTGCTGATCGCGGTGCCGACAACCATTGCGGTGAACCAGCACGAGCGGGCCACCACCGCCGAGACCCAGCGCAACGAATTGCTTTCCATCCTCGACGGCCAGCAGGTGAAGGTCATCAGCTCGGAAATGGCAGAAGGGCAGGGCAAGATGATGCTGCTGGCCTCCTCGACAGGGTCGGTTGTCCTGGGACAGGATCTGCCGGCAATCGACGATCAGCACGATTACCAGTTGTGGACCATAGCCGCCGGCGAGTCCCCGGTTCCCGCCGACGTGATGCCCCATGGCAATTGGACCGCGCAATTCCCCGTCATGCCCGAGGGCACGGCCATAGCCTTGACGGTTGAACCTGCGGGTGGCTCGCAAGCCCCGACCACCGATCCGGTGATGGTGCTCGCCGGCTAGAGATACCGTGCGATTGACCTCCATGGGCGTTATTTAGTTAGCCTAGCTAGATATACACTAAGCTTTGTTCATGAGGAAGAATCCATGAGCCAACCGTCACAGGCACTTCAACTGGTCTTGTTCCGCGATGATTTGCGCACCGTGGACCATCCGGCGCTTCACGCGGCGCGGGACGCAGGAGACACTGTTGCCCTCTACATCCTCGATGAGCAATCCCCCGGCATCCGTCCGCTCGGCGGCGCCGCGCGCTGGTGGCTGCATCAGGCACTGCTCAGCCTGCGCGAATCACTGGATGACCTCGGCATCCCGCTGATCTTGCGCCGCGGCCCCGCGGCCAGGATCCTCGCCGAGCTGAGCCAGGACGGCAGCCTGGACGCGGTGCACTGGAACAGGCGCTACGGCGAAGCCGAACGCGCGGTGGACGCGGAACTCAAGCTCCAATTTCGCGGCGACGGGATCACCGTGCACAGCTACGCCGCCGCACTGCTGCATGAACCATGGGAACTGCTGACCCAGAACGGGACCGGATACAAGGTCTTCACGCCCTTCTACAATTCGCTGCGCGCGCAGGAACTACGCCCGCCGTTGCCCGCGCCGGCGCCGCAGCAGCGCCCGGGCTTTCCGCTCCCGCCCAGCGAATCGCTCGATGATTGGAAACTGCTGCCGACAACCCCTGATTGGTCGGAGGGGCTTGCTGCGACCTGGACCCCAGGGGAGCCAGCGGCCCAGGAACGCTTGGCCGAGACCCTCTCCTCGATAGCGCAGGACTACGCCGAGCATCACGACCGCCCGGACCTCGATGGTACTTCCGCCCTTTCCCCGGCGCTGCGCTGGGGCCATCTCAGCGCCCACCAGGTATGGGATGAGCTCAGCAAATATGCCGCCCGCTCCCCCGGTGCCGCCCAGGGAGCGGCCGCCATGCGCCGCCAATTGGCCTGGCGGGACTTCTGCTGGCATCTCTACTACCACCACCCGCAGCTTCCCACCGAAAACCTGCGGTCCGAATTCGACGATTTCGCGTGGGCCTGGCCCGCAGACGGCAAAGAGGTGGCAGAAAAAGTTGCCTGCTGGCAGCGCGGCCGTACCGGCTTCGGGCTCGTGGATGCCGGGATGGCGCAGCTCTGGCACACCGGCTGGATGCACAATCGCGTGCGGATGGTCACCGCAAGCCTGCTGGTGAAGAACCTGGCGGTCCATTGGAAAGTCGGCGAGCAGTGGTTCTGGGATACGCTCGTCGACGCGGATGTGGCCTGCAATAGCGCAAATTGGCAATGGGTCGCCGGCAGCGGAGCCGATGCCAGCCCGTACTTCCGGGTCTTCAATCCCGAACTGCAGGCCAAGAAATTTGATCCGCGCGGATCCTATGTGGCCCGGTACGCGCCGTTGGCCGCGGAACCACTGGTCGATCTCAAGGAATCACGCGAACAAGCGCTGGAAGCCTACAGCGAGATGAAATTGCGGCAGCGCAATTAATATCCAAAAACTTCCGCATCCGCCAATCCAGATGCGCTACAGTTCCGAATACCCAGTAGGCGGCCCCCTTGCCTATTGGGGGCATGGGCATGACAACGTATGAGGTGGTCTGAGATGGACGATTCAAGAGGACAGAAAAGGTCCGGGCTTTTCGCCTTTGGATTTGCGGGCCTGGTATCCGCAGCGGTGCTTTTTGCGGTCGCCCAATTGGTGTCGGTATTTTTCGCCACCTCCTCTGCGCCGGGAGTAGCGCTAGGCTCGACCTTCATCGACTTCACCCCGCCGTGGCTGAAGGATTTTGCCATTGCGACCTTCGGGACCAACGACAAGCTCGCCCTGTTCATCTCCATCGGAATTGTTGCCGCGCTACTCGCGGCGCTGGTGGGACTGCTCGCTCGGCGAAGCTTTGCCGCAGCGGCGGCGGCCATCCTCGTCCTGGCTGCGGTGATCGGCGCTGCCGTCATCACGCGTTCGGCGACCGACCCCATGGATCTGGTCCCGGTGGCGGTCGGTACGCTGCTGGGTCTTGGAACGCTGAAATGGCTGACCGGGCTGGCCACCACGAGCTACTCACCGGCGGCCGCGGAGGAAACCAGCCCCGGCCCCTCCCGGCGAAAGTTCCTGCTGGCTTCCTCGCTCTCCTTGCTGGGGGCGCTTGTTGTCGCAGGTGTCGGAGCCTCGATTTCCGCAACACGAAATGCCGCCGAGGCGGCCCGCCTGGCACTCGGTTTGCCTGCGGCCAAGGTGAAAGCCGCCAAGGTTCCGGCTGGAGCGCAGGTAGAGCTTGCAGGAATGCCGAAGTTCGTCACTCCCAACGAGGATTTCTACCGCATCGACACCGCGCTGTCGGTCCCGCGGCTCGACCCCGCCGAGTGGTCGCTGCGTGTGCACGGCATGGTCGAGAACGAATTCACCATGAGCTTCGATGAGCTCTTGGGCCAAGATTTGGTGGAAAGCTACCTCACGCTGACCTGCGTCTCGAACCCGGTCGGCGGAGATCTTGTGGGCAATGCCAAATGGCTCGGCTACCCGCTGCGCAATCTACTTGAACGTGCCGTTCCGCAAAACGGTGCGGATATGGTGCTGTCGACATCCAGCGATGGCTTCAGCGCTTCGACGCCAATTGAGGTGCTCACCGATGACCGCATGGCCCTGTTGGCCGTCGGCATGAACGATGAGCCCTTGCCGCTGGAGCATGGCTTCCCGGTGCGCATGGTTGTCCCGGGCCTCTACGGCTACGTCTCGGCGACCAAGTGGGTAGTGGATCTGGAGGTCACCCGATTTGCCGACAAGGAAGCCTACTGGACCACCCGCGGCTGGTCGGAGCGCGGACCAATCAAGATGTCTTCGCGAGTGGACGTGCCGCGCTCCTTCACTCAGCTCCCGCCCGGAGAGGTCGTCATGGGAGGCACCGCATGGGCGCAGACAACCGGCATCTCGAAGGTCGAGGTCAAGATCGACGACGAACCCTGGCAGGAGGCCGAGCTGGCCGAAGAAGCCACGCTGGATACCTGGCGCCAATGGCGCTACGTCTGGAAGGGCGGATCCCCGGGCAACCATTCGGTCACGGTGCGCGCCTACGATGCCGAGGGAGAAATTCAAACCAGCGAGCGGGCTGATCCGGTGCCCAACGGGGCCAGCGGCTGGCAACGCGTGCAGTTCTCCGTCACCGACTCATAAACGCTGCGTGGATCCACCCCTCGTTGACGGCGCAGCGGCCTCCGGCAGCTATCGTTGCGCGCTAGAGTTCGACAATCTCGAATTCCATCAGATTCGCGCCGGAAGCGACAGGCTTCTTCTCCGAACCGGCATGCGCGGCATCCGCACGCGTCTCGCGCCAGTTCTCAAAATCCTCGCGCGTAGCCCACTGGGTGAACACAAAGTAGCGGTCCTCGCCGGACACCGGGCGCAGAAGCTTGAACCCCTCGAAACCCGGCGAGCCATCCACCGAGTGCTTGCGAGCCGCGAAACGCTTTTCCAGCTCCGGACCGGCTTCGCTTGGCACCTTCAACGCATTGATGACGACGATCGACATGAATTTCCCTTCATTGCCCAACTGGCGTTGGGCTACCGATGATTCATATCTCAGCCTACCTCCGTCCCGTCAGGCCACGCGAAGCTGCTTCGCCTGCAACCGCTCTAGCTTGGACTTCCTGGCCAGCTTGTTCGAATTGTCCACCGCCATGTACCAGGAGGCACCAACAACCAGCAGAATCAGCGAAAGCCCGATACCGCTGGCCAGATCGGCCGCGAAAAGGATCGGGTTGATGACGGAAACAACCATCACCGCGGCACCGGCCCACTGGGCGAATTTGCAGAACCCCGGACGGGCACGCCCAATCAGGAAGGTCAGGAATCCCAGAATGAGAAATGGCAGCGCGATGAAGCGGACAATACCGAAGAAATCAACGTTCTGGAAGATGCCTCCGGTGAATCTCATCGAACCGCCGGCAACCCCGCTGATAAAGAACACAAAAACGCTCGTGACCACCGCGCTAAACGCGGCGATGACAACTTGAACGTAGTTGAAAGGCATCTTGTACTTCATTTCAGCACTCATGGCTGAACATCTCCTCGACCAATCGAAAACGGATAACCCTCCAATTTAAATGTACGCCCGTTTGGATGACTTGAACCCAGGAGATTCCGCTTTCGCTTCCCATGGGAAGCTTGATATATGGATATAGAGATCACGCGCGCACTGAGCATTCCGGAGTCGGAGCTCAGCTGGCGCTTCTCGCGTTCCTCCGGTCCCGGCGGGCAACATGTCAATACCTCCGATAGCCGCGTCGAACTGTCCTGGTCCGTAGCTGGTTCGCGCGTTCTCGGTGAGCAGCAGCGTCAGCGCCTGCTCGATCGCTTGGATTCTCGGCTCATCGCAGGGGTCCTCACCGTCAGTGCCTCCGAGCAGCGCTCCCAGCTGCGCAACCGCGAGATCGCCATGCAGAAAATTGCCGATCTGGTCGGCACGGCGCTGGCTCCCGACGGCCCCCGCCGACGTGCAACGAAGCCGACCAAGGGGTCGCAACGGCGCCGCCTGGCCACGAAGTCGCGCCGCTCGGAAACGAAGCAGCAACGCAAAAAGCCCTCCGCCGAGTAGGCCACTTGGGTGAATCATGGACTAAATCACCGGCAAAAAACGCGCGTTGGCTCTTCCCCGCAGCAGAGCAGTGAATGCCTGCGGCATTTCCGGTTCCGCCTATTGGAGCGCCTAGGGCCCGGGAGCTAGTCTTTTCCTGGCTGCTGGCGGAGTACGAAGGTATTGAGATCTTCGAGGGTCTGGCGCATATGGTCATCCATGGCTTCGCGGGCGCGGGAACTGTCGCGCTGCCCCAGCGCCTGGCGGATTTTTTCGTGTTCCGCGATGGCATGGGCTTGGATCTGCGGAAAGGCGCTGGTTTCCCGCCGGCGGGATGCCAGCACCCGGCCCAGCGGCTCGAAGAGGGCCGCTAGGAAGACGTTGCCCGAGGCGCGCAGGATCTGGTCATGGAATTCGAGGTCTGCATCCACAAAACGGTCCAGGTCGGCTTCCCGGTGGGCGGCCTTCATCTCGGAAACCAGTTCATCGAGCCGGGCCAGCTGCGCGTCGCTGATCTTGCTCGCCGCCAGCTCGCAGGCTCCGGTCTCCAGCATTCTGCGCAGTTCGATGAGCTGCACGGCGGCCGCAGCGGCCCCGACGCCCTCGGTGGTTGCCCGGAGCACCGCTTCCAGCGAACTCCACATGCTCACGGGATTCACATAGGTGCCGCGGCCGCGCTCAACCCTGATGATGTCCTGCGCCGCGAGGATCTTGATCGCTTCGCGCACGGTCATCCGGCTGACGTCGAGCGCCGCGCAGAGCTCCAGTTCGCCGGGAATGAGCTCGTCAACTGCTAATTCCCCGCCGATGATCCGGTCAAGCACGTCATCAGCGACCTGCGTGACCAGTGACTTTCGAGACACGGTTCCTCCATCCTTGAGGCCCGATGCCCCTTTGCAGACCTATCCAGTCTATGTGCCCGCGGCTGTTGCGGTGCGCGGAATTCCGTGGAACACTATTCCTCATGACAGATGTCTGACATCTTACCAATGAAGTCAGTTGGTCGCCCAAAGACGAAGGAGTCCTTGTTCATGCTTGAGTCCGAATTGCTCGCCGGATACCTCCCGGAACGCGAAATCGAACCCGCTGAGATCGCCGCCGCGGCACGCGCCACCGGCCGCGTCCTAGTGGTGCTCGACGATGACCCGACGGGCACCCAATCAGTCAGCAACCTGCCGGTGCTCACCAGCTGGGACGTCGCGGACTTCCGTTGGGCCTTCGACCTGCGGCTGGACGGCGAGCGCGCGCTGGCCGTCTACGTGCTGACCAATACCCGTTCCCTCGACGCGGTCGATGCCGCCGAACGCAATGCGCAGATCGTGGCCGCCGCCTCGCAGGCCGCGGCGGAGGCGGGTATCACCCTGGGCTTTGCCAGCCGCAGCGATTCAACCCTGCGCGGCCACTTCCCGCTGGAAACCGACACCATAGCCGCAACCCTGCGGGACATCGATGCACAGAATGCGGTGGACGCGGTGCTCATGGTCCCGGCCTTCGGCGACGCCGGACGGCTCACCGTTGGCGGCGAGCACTATATGCGCACCGGTGGCGGAGAGCTGGCGAAGGTCAGCGCCACCGAATTCGCCAAGGACGCCACCTTCGGCTTCAGCACCAGCTACCTGCCTGACTACGTGGCCGAAAAGACCGGCGGCCGCGTGGCGGCCTCCGATGTCCTCGTGCTGGATCTGGATACCATCCGCTCCGGCGCCCAGGGCATCGCCGGCAAGCTGGCCCAGACAAAAAACGCGCAGGTGGCCACCGCCGATATCGTCACCGAAAATGACATGCGCGCGCTGGCCGAAGGCCTGGAACTGGCCGAGGCGGCCGGCACCCGGGTGCTCTACCGCGTCGGCCCGCCCTTCGTCCGCGCCCGCATCGGCCAGGACATGCGCCAGCCGCTGAGCGCCGAAGAGATCTTTGCCGGGAATGACGCCGGGATGCGCACCGCGGGCGGGCTGATCGTCGTCGGCTCCCACGTGGGTGTGACCACCCGGCAGCTGGCGGATCTGACCGCACAGCATGCGAACGCCACCGTGATCGAGCTGGAGGTGCCCACCATCCTCTCGGAGCAGAGCGAAAGCTACCTCGCGGCCAAGGCCGCCGAGATCGGCACCGCCCTGGCCACCCAAGACGTCATCGTGCACACCTCGCGGACACTGGTGAAGACCGCCGACGCGGCCGAATCCCTGGAGATCGCGCGCACCGTGAGCGCCGCGGTGGTCAGCGTGGTCAACCGGATCCTGCACAGCACTCCCCCGCGCTTCGTCATCGCCAAGGGCGGGATCACCTCCTCGGATGTCGCCGCCCACGGCCTGGAGATCCGCCACGCGATCGTACGCGGACCGATGCTGCCGGGCATCGTCTCGCTTTGGGAATCGGTGGACGGCCCGGCAGCGGGCATGCCCTACGTGGTCTTCGCCGGAAATGTCGGAGATGACAGCTCGCTGACCAAGGTCACCCGCACCCTGAGCACCACCTTCTAGCACCACCCCAAGATTTGGAGACACCAATGAGCACCACCACTGTTGCAGTCCTCGGCCTGGGCGCCATGGGCCTTCCGATGGCCACCCGCCTGGCCACCGAACTGACCGTGCACGGCTTCGACATCGCGGCCGAGCGCATGGAACTGGCCCGCAAGGCCGGAATCAGCACCTTCGAAAACGCCCGCGAAACGGTCACCGGCGCCGATGCGCTGCTGCTGGCCGTGCGCAACGGCGAGCAGCTGGACTCCGTGCTGTTCGGCGAAACGGGCGTAGCCCAGTGGCTGAAGCCCGGAGCGGTGGTCATCCTGACCTCCACCGTCGGGCTGGATGCGGTCCCCGCCACTGCGGCCCGCTTGGGTGAGCTGGGCGTCGGCCTGGTGGACGCGCCGCTCTCCGGCGGCCCGGTGCGCGCCGGCGAAGGAGATCTGCTGATCGTGGTCGGCGCTAAGCCGGCGGAGCTAACCAAGGTCCGCCCGGTGCTCGAGCTGCTGGCCTCGACCCTGAGCATCGTAGGCGACAAGCCCGGCGACGGCCAGGCACTGAAAACCGTGAACCAGCTGCTCTGCGGCGTGCACATCGCCGCGGCCGCCGAAGCGCTGGCGCTGGCCGAGAAGCTGGGCCTGGACCAGGAAACCACCCTGCAGGCGCTGCAGGCCGGAGCGGCGAACTCCTTCATGCTCGGCAACCGCGGCCCGCGCATGCTCCAGGCCTACGCCGATCAGGGCGCCGAGGTGCTCTCCCGGCTGGACATCTTCGTCAAGGACATGGGCATCGTGACCTCCGCGGCCCGCGCGCTGCACCTGCCCACCCCGGTGGCTTCGGCCGCCGAACAGCTCTACCTGCTGGGCGAGGCCCACGAGCTGGCGGCCGCAGATGATTCGGCCGTGATCAAGGTTCTCGCCCCGAAGTCCGCCAAGTAAAGTCGGCAGCACGCAGCTGCCCCTGAGCATTCCCGTCAAAGGAGACGAAATTTTCATGAGCCCACTTCTGCTCTTACTGATCGCGGTAGCCGGCGTTGCCCTGCTGCTGGTCGGTGTCATCAAATTCAAGATGCCCGCATTCATCGCCCTGCTGCTGGTCAGCATCCTGGTGGCCCTGGCCGCGGGGATCCCGTTGCAGGATGTGGCCGGGCTGATCACCGAGGGCATGGGCGGCACGCTGGGCAGCGTAGCGGTGCTGGTGGGCCTCGGCGCGATGCTCGGCAAGGTCATCGAGATCTCCGGCGGAGCCCAAGTGCTGTCCACCCGGTTCACCAAGCTCTTCGGCCCGCGCCGCGTCATCGCGGCGCTGACCACCGCGGCGTTCCTGCTGGCCATCCCGGTCTTCTTCGACGTCGGATTCATCGTGCTGGTGCCGATCATCTACGGCTTCGCCAAGGCGCTGAACGTTTCCCCGGTGAAGATCGGGCTGCCGGTCGGCGCGATCATGCTGGCCATCCACGTGGTGGTCCCGCCGCACCCGGGTGTCGTGGGAGGCGCCGAGATCCTCGGCGCCGACGTTGGATGGGCCACCATTCTGGGTCTGGCCTTCTGTGCCCCGCTGGGCGTGCTGAGCTACTTCGTGGCCAAGCGGATCAACCGCCGGGATGTCCCCATGCTTCCGGAAACCGCGGAGCAGTTCGCCTCCTTCGGCAAGAGCACCGATGCGGGCGACACCCTGACCAAGACCAAGGCCCCGACCTCGTCCATGGTCATCTCCATGATTCTCCTGCCCATCGTGATGATCATGCTCGGCACCGTGGGCGGCACGCTGGTCACCGCGGAATCCACCGCGGCGAATGTCCTGGGCTTCGTCGGTTCCCCGGCGATTGCGCTGCTGACCACCGTGCTGGTTGCCTA
Organism: Arthrobacter sp. MYb221; assembly: GCF_002979835.1. NCBI lineage: Bacteria > Bacillati > Actinomycetota > Actinomycetes > Micrococcales > Micrococcaceae > Arthrobacter > Arthrobacter sp. MYb221. The sequence continues at coordinate 73,268 of NZ_PCPW01000013.1, forward strand.
CTACCTGCTTGGCGTGCGCAGCGGCTGGTCCAGCGAACAGACCGGAAAGGTCATGGACTCGGCGCTGGCCCCGGCGGCCATCGTGATCCTGGTGACCGGCGCCGGCGGCGTGTTCGGCAAGGTGCTCACCGAGTCGGGCATCGGCACCGTGCTGGCCGAATCGCTTTCCTCCGCGGGCCTGCCGATCATCGTCATGGCCTTCGTGCTGGCGGCCATCCTGCGTGCCTCGCAGGGCTCGGCCACGGTCGCGATCATCACCACCACCGGCCTGCTGGCCACCGCCGTAGAGGCCGGCGGCTTCTCCACCGTGCAGACCGCGCTGATCCTGGCGGCCGTCGGCTTCGGCGCCTTCGGGCTGAGCCATGTGAACGACTCGGGCTTCTGGATCGTGACCCGCTTCCTGGGACTGTCCGTCGCCGACGGGCTACGCACCTGGACCGTGCTGACCACCGTCCTGGGTGTCGCCGGATTCGCGCTCACCTCCCTTGTCTACGCCATCGTCACCGCCGCAGGAGTCTAATCCATGCTCATCCGAATGAACCAGCTGGTCGCCGAGGCCATGGCCGCAGGCCACGCCGTCCCGGCCTTCACCTGCTACGACTTCACCACCGCACTGGCGGTGGTGGCCGAAGCCGAAGCGCAGAACCGCGCGGCCATCCTGAATGTCGCGCCGAAAACCGCGTCCAGCGCCTCCGGGCTGCGGCTGATCTGCGCGCTGCGCACCCTGGGCGGACAGGCCACCGTGCCGGTGGCGGTGCAGCTGGATCACGCCAGCGACGCGCAGCTGATTGCCCGCGCGGTGCAGGCCGGCGCCACCGCGGTGCTTGCCGATGGTTCGGCCGGCTCGCTGGAGGAGAATATCTCCTTCGTGCAGCAGGTGCGCTCGCTGATCGGCCCGGACATCGTGCTGGAAGCAGAACTCGGCGCGCTGCCCGGCAACGAGGACAAGGCCTTTGAGCAAAGCGCCTCGCAGCTGACCGATCCGGAACAGGTGGCTCAGTTCCTTGATGCCAGCGGCGCCGACCTGTTGGCGGTAGCCATCGGCAATGTGCACGGCCGCTACAAGGGCGAGCCGAAGATCCACTGGGATGTGCTGAAGGCCATCCATGCCGAATCCACGGTTCCGCTGGTCCTGCACGGTGCGTCGGGAATCGCTGCGCCGGATCTGTCGCGGTCCATCGCCTATGGGGTGGGCAAGGTCAATCTGAATACAGAGCTGCGCAGCTCGACGCTCACCATGCTGGCGGATCAGCTGGAATCGCGCCGGGCCGACGGGCAGAATATCCTGGGCCTGCTCGGTGACTGGGAGCGCGCGGTGACCGAGGTCGCCGCGTCAACGTTCGCCGCGCTGGTGCCCAGCTAGCCTGCCGCCTTCAGGGCCGTGGCGCGGGGACTTCGCGGTTCCCGCACTGCGGCGCTCCGGCTTTGCCACTGCTAGCCGGTGCGCGCGCAGCCGAACCTGCGCGCAGTCCAGCCGATCCGCACTCCGGCCTGAACAGCGTCCGGCCTTGCATCCGCATCCATGATGCAATGGATCCATGATGTTGAAGCAGTTGGAATACTTTGTGGCTCTGGCCCGCGAACAGCACTTCGCGAGGGCCGCGCAGTTCTGCCGCATCTCCCAACCGGCGCTCTCGGAATCCATTCGCAAGCTCGAAGACGAACTGGGCGTGCCGCTGGTCCGCCGCGGGCATTCTTTCCAAGGGCTAACTTTGGAAGGCGAGTCGGTTCTGCGTTGGGCGCGGCGCATGCTCAGCGACAGGGACTCCCTGCGCCAAGAGGCTCATGCTTTGCGATCAGGGATCAAGGGATCTCTGCGCTTGGGCGTTGTTCCGGCCGCGGCGACCACCGTGGTCCAGCTGACGGACCCATTCGCGCGCGTCTACGACCAGGTGGGCATCGTCCTGGAATCGAGCCTTCGCTCGGCTGACATCGTGCGCCGCATCAAGAACTACGAACTGGACGCCGGGCTCATCTATGCCGTGCCCGAGGACCTCGTGGGGTTGCGGGTAGTCCCCCTGTACGCCGAAGAGCATGTGCTGCTCAGCGCGGTCGGGATGTTGCCCGAAGATCGCACCCTTGCAGGCTGGAGCGCAGCGCTGGAACTTCCGCTATGCCTTTTGGACGGCAGCTTGCGGGGCCGGCAAGTACTCGATGCCGCGCTTGCCGCTAGCGGAATGCGCGCCGAGCCACGCATAGAGTGCGATTCCGTGGCTTCGCTCATTGCCTACGTGGCTACCGGCCAATGGGCCAGTATCGTCCCCAAGCAATGGCTGGATCCCTTCGGGCTGCTGCCCGGACTTGAGCAGACGGCCTTGGTCGCTCCGCACGTCACAGCCCAGATGGTGCTCGTGATGCACTGCGCGCAATCGCTGCCGCCGGTGCCACGAACTTTCTTACAAACTGTGACCAAGATCTTCCCGAACGCCGATTACGCTACTGACCTAGTATAATAAGGTCGATCTATTGATCCATTGGAAGTAATTCTTGGACATGATCAAGCCTGCTCACGGACACTTGAACCACCGGGTGATTTTGCGCCGTCGCGAAGCTCAACGGACTAGGGAAAGTAGGTTCAACGGGCATGGACGTCAGGCTTCGCACGACGTCCGCGTGGGGCACACCAAACTGGCAGCTGCTGCGCGCGGCGCATCGACCCGAGCTGCGGCCGGCCTTGCGGGTGGGGTTCGGCCTCGCCATTCCCGGAATCGTCCTGCTGATCCTGGGCCACGGCGAGCTGATGGTCTATGCGGTCTTCGGCTCGGTCGTTGGAATGTACGGAAGAAATCCGAATCGCCTGCAACGACTCAAGGACCAGGCACTCGCGGCGGCGATGATGCTTGCCGCGGGCATATCGGCAATTTTCATCGCCCCGTGGCATCTGGCCCCGTGGCCCTTCCTGGCCGCCGGAATCATGGTGGCATTATGCAGCTCGCTGTGTTCGGATCGGTTCGGCCTGAAACCCGGAGGGTCCTTCTTCCCCCTGTTCGCGTTCGGCGCCTTGGGAAGCCTGCCCGTCGGAGAACAGCTTGCAACATCGGGTCTCGCGGCGTTCGTTTTGACCGCGATGTTCAGCATCGTGCTTGGCCAGACGGCCCGGTTCGTGGGATCCGAAAGGCGGAACACCGGACGCGGACTGCCCTGGCAAGAGATCTTGCGCCGAGCGGGCTGCTATGGCTGCGTCGTCCTGCTGGCAGGATCCATCGCGATGCTGCTGGGCGTGGATCATCTGGCGTGGGTCATGGCCAGTGCCGTCGTGCCGCTGGCGGCAGGCAACGCGCGCGGCAGACTGAGCCGAGGGGCGCATCGCGTCGCCGGCACCGTCGCCGGCCTGCTCGTGCTGCTGGGCATCTATTCTCTTCAGCTTCCCGAGGTTTGGCTCGGGCTGGCCGTCATCTTCTTGATGTTCCCCACCGAAGGCTACATGACCCGGAATTACGGACTGGCACTCAGCTTCTTCACCCCGCAGATCATGCTCATGCTGGAGTTGGCTGACCCGAGTGTGGATGCCAGCGTGATGCTTGAACGGGCGTTGGCGAACCTCTTGGGCGTGTCGGCCGGAATTCTAGGTGCGCTTTTTTTCGACCCGAAACAGCGCTGAGGCTTCCAGCTCCGCGCCGGGCACCGCCAATGCCGCCAAAAGCGCCAGGGCGAAAGCCGCCCATGATTCGATTCCCCTGCCAGCCCTCCGGTCCGCCAGCATGTTTCCAGACTCAGACCAGGCGCCAGATTCGTCAGGATTTGTCCATGGTTGGGTCAAAGGGCAATTCGGTCCAATCTCCTGAATTGGATTCGGTTGAATGGGCGGTACCGGAATTACTGCAGGTGGATGAGTCCATGCCGAACAAGGAAATCGCCGCCAAGGTCGAAGTAGCCCCAACACCTGCTTGGAGCGGATCAGGTGGATGCGCCGCAATGGCTCCGTCGAGGCCGCTTGCGCCCATGCGCTGCCGAGTCTGCAATGCGAGGGCGAGCAGGCATTCTTGGGCATCCAGATCCGTCCTCATGCCCGCGACACCGCCAACGACTTCGCGCAGACGGCACCGGCCTTGCCCGAAACTCTCGCGCTGTATAACGTCAGCGGCAGCCAGGACTACCTGGTCCATGTCGCGGTGGCCAACAGCGGCGAGCTGCAGCACCTGATCATTGACGAGCTGCTCGCCCTGCCCCTGGTCGCGCACTGCGAGCTGTTATCTCTTCCTTAGGACATCTCCACTGGTCCTGGCAGGCCTGGCCCGGTGACAAGATCAATGACGCCACTCCAATCGAAGCCCATGAGGAGCTTGCCCTGCCGAATTACGGCCGGCCCTTCAACGACCCTTCCGGATTGGCCGCTGGCACGAATCCTGCTTCTTGATACGGCTTCACAAATTGCATCTCTGAGCGCGCCTTTTACGAGGCACCGAGATCGATCTTTCAGGGAAGAAAAGTGCCCTCCGCGCATCGCACGCAGGGCACTGTTCAAACACCACTGAGGCCAGCTGGCTACTTGGTGGCCGGCCGTTTGCTCTTGGCTCGATGAATCCAGCCAACGACCAGGTCCGCGAGCAGGAACAGGGCCAGGCTGATCCCCATAAGAGGCAGGAAGACGCCGACGGCAGCTGCAGCCAGCAAGACCAACGGGATGCCCCACCATGGGGCGCGGGTTAAGCCGCCACGTGCAGGGGCTTTGCCCATGCGTAGTGCGGGATTCTTCGTGGGGCGGCGCTTCCACCACATCGCATAGCCCAGCACCACCATGGAGGCGATGGCCGAGGCGACCAGGAACAACAGGATCTGGTTGGGAAGTCCGAACATGGAGCCCATGTGGATATCGATTCCCCATCGCGAGAGTTTCGCGGCGAGGCTGAACTCCCTGAAATCAACACGGTCCACGACGTCCAGTGTTTGCCCATTGATAGAGACCGCGTCGACTTCGGTCGGGTAGGACCGCTGGATCTCTTGGACCACCCACGCCTTTCCTTTCGCGGCTGGCGGCTTGATCTCAACCAGTCCCGTATTGACGTTGACTTCCTTGGCGATCGAGAGCATGGTATCGAATGCCGCCGGGTTCACCGAGTCGCCGGTTGGCGCGGGCGCGGCCCCGTGGTGATGGGCGTGCTCATCACCTGCACTGCCCTCCGCGGCAGACAGCTCCGTGCCCACCGAGGGGGTTCCCCAGTTCAGCGCGGCGCGCAGCTCACTGACATTCGCGCCACCGTAGGTCGACCAGGTGATGCCGGTGGCGGAGAGGAAGAATGCGCCGAGCAAGACCCAGATCCCTAGCGATCCATGCCAGCTGGCCAGGCGCCGGTAGCCTTTTGCCTTGACAGCGGGGCGGATGAGGTCTTTTTTTCGCTTGGTTTTCCTGATGCGCAGAATCCACAGGCCAAATCCTGCCAGGGCGATAACTCCCAGCCAGGAGGCTGCCAGTTCGCTATACATGCGCCCCGGCTCACCGAGCTGCAGGTTGCGGTGCAACTGGTCAATCCAGGTCCGCAGGGGCAGCGCACCGCTGGTCCCGTAGGCGGTCAAGTCTCCGCGGATTTCAGCGGTGGCCGGGTCGATGAAAATGGCCCTGGTTTCGCTGGCTCCCAGGTTCTCGTCCGCATACATCACCCTGGTGGTATCACCGGGGTGCGGTGCCGGGCGAACCGCAACCAGCGCATCATCACTGCCCAGGTAGGTGTTGGCCGCCTCAACTTGATCGGCCAGCGGCAAATAGGAATCAGCTATCGGCGCGCGCAGCTGATCGGCATAGACAGCCTGTTCGATTTGCGGAGTAATTGCATACAAGGCGCCGCTCACCGCGGCCACAAGGATAAACGGGCCGATGAAGATTCCCGCATAGAAGTGCAGCCGTAGCAGCAGCTGGCCGAGCCATCCCTTTCGGGTGGGCCCCGAAGGCACGGGCGGTGGCTGGGATTCCGGGGTCGTGGTTTCCAGAAAAGTCATGAACGGTCCTTGAGGGAAAAGTAGGAAGAGTACAGGTGGCTAGGCTGCGAAAAGGGTTTCACCGATGAATCCTCCTTCGGCGCAGCCCGGGGGGATCAGGAAGACGGCCGAGCCGATGGGAGTCGTCCACTGGTTCAGCGCGTCAAGGTCCGATAGGCGTTGCTGCATCGGGGTGTATTGCTTGGCCACGCTCTTTTGGTAGGACACGAAGATCAGCCCCGAATTGGAGATGTCATTCCCGTTGGGCGGCTCGTCGTAGTTGTATCCACGCCGGAAGATCCGCTCGTTCGTGTTATCGGACCGGGCTCTGCGGATGTGCGCCTGCGCGGCGATGACCGTGAACCCCAAGGCGTTGGTCGCTTCGAAGTCAGGCTCATCGTGTTCTTGGGTTCCCGTGGTCGGAGCTCCGTTGCCCAGGGTCCGCCCAACACTGAATTCCCGGCCGGAGCGGTCAAGCTCATCCCAGGTATCAACATCCATTCGGATGCGCCGAAGGACCATGGTGGTGCTCCCATCCGCGTTCCACACCACAGAGTTGAAATCCTCCGAACCGGGGATGGGATTCACGGTCCCGTCGACTTGTCCGAACAGATTCCGCATCGTGGTGCCGCTGGCCTCGGATCCCCGTGATCGGCGGAACCCGGACTGCACCCATTTCACCGAGGCAAACCGGCGGGCATCCTTGAGCATCATCCGTTGGGCATGCGCAACGGACAATGGATCGTCCGAAGCGATATGCAGCAGCAGATCCCCATCGTTCCAGCGTTCTTCGAGCCGGTCGATCTTGAACCCCGGCAACGGTTGGCCTTCGCTGGCCGAGGACCCCGCGAGTTCCATGAGTTTCGGACCGAATCCGAAGGTCACGGTGAGCCGTGCTGGAACCGTGCCCAGTTCCGGTTCGGTGTCTGCCAAGGCCGCTTGGCCTTGGGTGAGCCTTGCCGCGTCATCGCTGAGCAACCGGAGCAGGCGTTGCAGGGACTCGTGGTCAAGGTCATCGCGCAAATCCAACGCGATGTAGTTGGCGTGGGCTTGGGGCTCGGTGGCGATTCCTGCCTGGTGTTCGCCGTAGAACGGAATCACGGTTTGGCCGTGCAACGGCTCCGAAGCGCCGGCTGGCGCAGCAGCGCCGGCCAGGGAGTCGATCCCCAGAGCGGCGATCGCTCCCAGTCCGGCTGCGGCGCCGCCGAACAGAATTCCTCGCCTGCTAGGGCCTGATTTGGCGGGTGTGTCTTCGTGTGGCATTAGTGATCGTGGGCGCTTTCGGATGCGGAGTCGCCCTTGTCCAACTCGTCATGACCCATGCCCTCGTGCTCGGAGCCCTCATAATTTTCATTCGCGCCGGCGAAGTCCTTCACCGGGGCGGTGATCTCGAAGCTGGTGTCATCGGAGAATTCCAGGCTCATGTTCACGACGCTGCCGGGCTTGAGCGGTTCGGCGAGGTCCATGAGCATGATGTGGCTTCCCCCTGGTTCAAGATGCAGTTCGCCGTGGGCGGGGATGGTGAATCCGCCAGTTTTTTCGCGCATCACCATGGCCCCGGATTCGTTGGCTACCGTTTCGTGCAGTTCCAGATCGCTGGAGGCCGGGCTCGTGACCGAGGTGACGGTGATGTCCTGGTCTCCGGTGTTTTCAATTGTGCCGAATCCCGCCGACATCCCCTCGTCGATAGCCTTCACCCATGGATCTTTCATGGTGACAGAAGCGCCAGCTGGAGCCGGGTTGCTGTTAGCAGCAGGGGTGGCGGCGCAACCCGCCAAGGCGATCAACGCGGCAGCGGATAGGGCAGTGGTGCGCAGGGCAAAAGAAGTTTTCACGGTTCATCCTAGGAAAATGAGGGAAGCACAAATAGGGTGCTCCGAATCAGTGCTGCTGTGGAGCCTGAAAACACCGATGTTGCTATCGGCGGTCAGGGAACATTGTGCTGGGCACAGCAGGGGAGAAAAAAGCCCTGGTCGAATAGGGCTTGCGAAGGTGCGGTGCGAGGCAGGACTGGTTGGCCTCCGGGGTTCAGGACGGAGGACGCACTGGAGACTGGAAAGGCAACGCTGATAGAACGAACTCAGTGAGATTCGTTCGCCAGCATGCTTTCAGGAAAAATCATTGTGCACGAGCGCAGTAGCTTGTCCTGGGATGGGACATGGCAGAGCCCGATTCCGGGTCCTTTGCAAACAGGAGCGGAAAAGTCGCAGCCCAGAAGGACTGCAAGGTTGTCTTACACCGTTGCCAGTACGGGCGGGCCCCTGCGAACGACAGACGTGGCATACACGGCCACCGTGCAGGCAGGGATTTCGCGCGGTTCCACAGGCGCTGTCTGCGGGCGCACTGGCTGATAAGCGAAGTTGACCAGGCGCCAGAAGAGTTTCCAGGTGAACAGGCCGATGATCTCCGAAGCCGCGATGAGTACCTGCTCGCTGCGGTGAAGCACCAGAACGGTAGCGAACCCCGCAAGGAAGTGCGCCAGCAGCATGCTGCCATCGCCGTGGCTTGCCATGGTGGTACTGGCCGAGCCGGTCACATCGACCGCCAGGGATATTCCATGATGTGCGTGGATGCCTTGCCCCGCGGTTGAAAGAGCGGAATGACCTGCTCCCATGGAGAACAGGAGGTGGAAGAGCATCTGGCTGAACCCCACCATGATGGACAACCGCCAGAACGTGAACCGTTTGCCGCTGAGCAAGATGCAGACCATGAGCGACAGGGACAGCGGTAGCGCGATGTTCAGGATGTCCGGTATGGCTCCGCCCGCAAGTACGTGGGAAACCAGAGAAACGGACGTCGCGAAGAACGCGGCGGCGGTGCCTCTGAGAGCACGTGTTGAACGGGAGGATTTTTGCACACCACCAGTATTACAGACCGGGCACCGTATTTCGACATCCTGTAAAACTCTAGAATACGGCCCTCTTGCTCCGGGGTGCAGTCATTTCCGCAGACGAGGGCGGACCCCGCAAGCCAACCCTGGCACGTTGAAGGATCGATACCGTGCTCGCGCGGCGGTCATCCCGGTGCCAAGGCGGTGCCGGTCTTCAAAATTTCGGGCATAGCCTACCGGGGGTACCGGCGGTATTGCCGGGGTGAAGCGTTCCGTGCAGCTCCGAATGTCGCGGGCCTGTCCGTTGTGCCTGTCTGGGACTTGGCGTGCTGCACACGATCCCTTGAATCCACCAACTCAGAATGGCTCGCTGACCGACAGTACCCTCAACCCGTGGCACCACTCGCCCGTCACGGATGACGGTGCGGTCGGCGCCGCGCTCCATGACGGCCGAGGCAACCGTCTGGCCATCCATCAGCACTAGGTCCGCACGGTCTCCCACGGCTATGCCCGGTCGGTCGGCCACGGACGCCAGCCGCGGCATCTCGCGCTTCATGATCGACGCGCCGCCCATGGCGGCCACGGCGAGCGCATGTTCGATCTGCTCGTCTTTGGGCATGCCGTACACGAAGGCCAGCTGCCAGGTCCGGTCCAGCATCTCGCAATTGACATAAGGGCTCCAATAGTCCCATTGCCCGTCCTTTCCCAGCCCGAAGCGCACCACGGGTTCGGCCAGGCCCAGCAGCGGCAGGAGGGTGGAGGTGCTCGGTGCGACCGAGGTCAGCGAGAAGTCCAGCTCGGCGAAGGTGTCGCTCAGCTTCCGACTGGTGGCTTCGCCGACTGCGCCCAGTCCATAGGCGTGGGACAGGTTGACCCTGCCTTCCATGCCCAGCGCCCGGGTGCGCTCGGCAATCAGTTCCGCGGAAAAGACTCCCTGCGTGCCCGCCTCGTGCAGGTGGATGCCGATGTCCACCTGCACGAGGCGGCCAAGCCGAACACCACATCCAAATGGCGGACCGGGTCGCGGTCCAGCTCGCAGGGATCGATGCCGACCATGAAGTCGGCACCTGCCTTGAGCGCGTCTTCCAAGTATTTCCCTGTGCCCGGCTCCCGAAGGATGCCGGGCACAGGGAAGACCATGATCTGCACGTCGGCCTCGTTGGCGAATTTCTCCTTGATGGCTACCACGGCTTCATATTTCACGAGCATGCAGTCCACGTCCACCTGGGCAAAGGTACGCCAACTGGTGGTGCCGCGGGCGATCATCCGTTCCAGGGTTCCGGCCACGCGCTCGGGCAATCCAATTTCCACGTCGCGCCAGTTCTCCCGGTCGTTGCCCATCATGCCCCAGACCCCGGGACGGCTGGTGTGCTCGCGGAAGGGCAAGCCGACGCGGGTCGAGTCCAGGTGCACATGCTGGTCACCAATCGGTAGGTTTCGGTGCGTCTGGTTGTCTCGGCATGCACGGTGATGTTCGCGGTGAGCCCCCGCACCGGTTGTCCGGCCAGCACTGAAAGATAGAATCCGTCCGGCAGTATCTGGCGCACCGGCAGCTGCCGTCCGAGCTTGACCCGCACCAGGAACTGCGCGCCGGTCTTCCGGAGCTGGTGCAGCAGCCCGGCGGAGGCGAAGTTCCGGTCGGCCATGATCAGCATCCCTTCATCCATGGAGCGCAGCAGCTGCGGGGTGTAGGTGGTTTCCCCGATGGTCGTCGGCCCGAACACGACATCCATGATGCTGCGCGTGCCGCAGGCGATCAACGCCAGCAGGCGGGCTTGCGGGTACCCGGTCCCGCCGTGGTGACCGGCATGCTTCGAGTATTTGTACCGGTTCTGCTCGATGTCCGCCAAGGTCAGGATCGTCCCATCGATCGCGCAGAGCCGGTACCGTCCGTAGAACGATCCTTCCCGGCTGGCCGTGGCGGTCGGGCCGCGCAGCGTGGCGTGGAAGAGCTCCAGCAGTGGGCAGGCCGATTGCCGGACGACGCGGATATGGCAGAAGTGCTCACCGGATATGTCATGGACCTTTTGGGCGAGAACAGCACCGCCGCCGTCTTCGAGTCGCACCTCTATGCCCTGGCCTACACCAGGCTGGCACTGCGCAAGGCCGCCGCGGATTGGGACCTCGGATTGACCCGGGTCCTGTGCCACCGCTCCGATGAGATCACCGGCAAGATGCTGGGCGTGGCATTGTGCGGCCTGCAGCTGCAGTTGGTCCTGTCCGATCAGATACCCGACCGGGAAGTAGTCGCGAAGATCTTCCGCCGCGCATTGGCCGGGGGCGCGGGCTAGTCGGGAATCCGACGGTCCGGGAGAACTGCGAGACCGCATCGATCTCGCCCGCCTGTTCTCCGTGCGAGCGCGAAACAACAGGTCATGCAGGCAGGCCCCGGGTCCCGGTGCCAGCCTGGTCAGGCTCGATTCCCTTTCGGCAAATGCGGCAGGAACGCCGGGGCTTCGAGGGACTGAGAATTCAATGCGCGCATGGATTACAGGCCCTCCAGCCGATACAACGCCAAAGCCATATGCAAGGAAGTGCGCGTGTCCGCATTCTCCACGTCGATGCCGAACTCCTCGTGCAACCGCCGAAGCCGCGCGTAGACGCTGGGGCGGCTAAGGTGCACCGACCTCGACAGTTCCGCGATATTTCCCGTGGCGCCCAGATATGCCTCCAGAATCGCCAGCAGCTCCGGCTCCTCTTTCAAAGGACCAAGCTGATCCCGAACGAAAGCTGCGCCCTCGGGGGTGCTCACGAGCGTCTGAAGTATCCAGCGGAACCCCAGATCGTGCGCCAGGTAGTACTTGGGCTTGCGCACCACCATGCTCAATGCCCCGCGCGCCACTCGATAGGCTTCGAGCAGTCCGTCCGTCGCGGCCCGCTTCAATGATTCGTAGCTTCCGGCAATTCCCATACTCCATTGCCGATGGCCAATTTCTGATTCAACGAGCCGGTAAGCTCTTTGCAGCAGCACCTCGGGGTGTTCATGAGAAGCCAAGCAGAACATCATTCCAACGGCTTCCGATTCGTCGCCTAGTCCATTGCGCACAATCACCGGGACCGGGAAATCCTCGAAGGCGATCCGCAATCTGCGAATCAGCGAACTGAGATCATTTTCTTCGTCTGCGCCCGAAGCAATGCACAACACCGCGGGAATCAGCTCCAGCACATCTGTGACCCCGAAAAGGCGCAGGCGCAGCCATGCGCCTTGTTCCGTTACGGTTTGATTGGTCCGCAGATCCGCAATGGCATCAGCCAAGAATTCCTGGCGCAGCAGGTGCAGCCGGTCAAGGTCTCCGCTCAGCTTTTGCCCGAGAATTCGGGAAAGCCGATCCAGGATGACCGCGAATCCTGCCGACTCGCGCCACAACGGGCAGACGATGCGTCCGACCCTCCGGCCATCGACGAATACTGGATTGTGCACCCACTGCTCGCCAGCCAGCTCAAAACGGCCTTGCTCCAACCCCCATGCTCGCTGGCGAGACTGCGCATAAAGGGACATCTGCTCCATGCCTAAACCGCGCTGGAACAGGACTACCGACAGCTCGTCTTCCAGGATCAGCGGCCTATCAAGCAGGTCCGCCGCGGTGCGGAGCAGATCAAGAGCCGAAAGCTGTTCGGCGACCGGAGAACTCAGAAAATCCGCCACCGCGTCGGGGCCGGAAACCACCATCGCGGATCGCGAAATCTCATTATAGGCTTCGATGATTTCGATGAAACGCGCGCGGTCATCGAGCAAGACCACGGGGAAGCTCATGGAAGTAGCCGCCGTGCGAAGTGCCGCCTTGACCGGGGCCTCGTCGGCCAAGAAGGAGAAGACCACTCCGCTGGCCCCGGAGCGATGGAGCTCGTCGAGGAACGCGGCTGCCTGTTCAACGGATTGACTCAACCCCAATCCCGAGCACAGGATCAGCTCCCCGCCCTCGATGAGTCCTGCCAGATCCGCGGATTCGGCGATGTGGATTCCGCGCACGTCATCGTCCAATCGTGTCCCGTCACCGAGGATGTGGGGACGCGATCTGTTGAACGCCGGGTTCTGAAGAAATTGGCGGATCGTCAAGGGCATTTACAGAGTGTAACACCGCGCTCCGCCAAGTGATTACAGTTCACCTGTTGCCCGGATCACATCCTGGCCGGAAGATGGATACAAGTCCGAAACGACCGAATACATCACGTCATACCCGGATTTATGGAATATCAAAGTACGCGGCCACCAGAGGAAACCCTCAACGGATGAGCCGCCGTCCGGCTCGATTCACCACACCGGGCCTTCAAGCAGCAACTCGAAAATCTACACAGAAGTGGTCGCCATGAACACTGCAAGCTCACACGACGCCACCCCCGACGAGCAGGCCTTCCTCACCGAACGAAGTCACGTGTGCGAAGACTTCGCAGCGCATGAAGCAACGCATCAAAAGGGGCAGCTCTCCCGCGGCGAATACCTCGTCGTCGGACTCCTTCTCGCCATTGCCTACGTCTTGACCCTCGCACTCCAATAGCCTCTCGCCCGGAAATTCTGAGAATTCCGGACCCTCCTGAAAGCGAATTCACATGGATTACGCCATCGAAGCAGAACGCGGCAGGGCACCGCTCCCGCCGAGCAAGCGCCTCTGGGGCTTCTGGGAATACACCTGGGCCAACGCTGCACTTGCCATTGCCACCTGGGGTTTCCTGATCGGTGGGTCACTGGCGCTGGTGGTCGATGTTAAGCAAGGCTTGTCGGCAATCGTTCTTGGCAACGTTCTAGGAGTGCTGCTCGTCGGACTGGCGGTCTCGGTCAGCGCAGGCAAGTACGGCACCGAGCAATACACGTTCATGCGCAGCGTCTTCGGACACCACGGCAGCCGGCTGATCTACATCGTTGCCATGATCCTGCTCACCGTCGGCTGGCTGGTCGTGCTGGGCATCATGTTCGGCCGTTCCATCGACTCGGCCGTCTCCGTGGTGCTGCAACGCGAACCGGAGCCAACCGGCTGGCATATCTACGCGATCACCCTGGTTGCCATTGCCATCACCGCATTCGTCGTGGCCAAGGGCCCCACCTCCATCAAGGTCTTCAACACCATAGTCGCCCCGGCCCTGTTCCTGGTGATGGGCGTGATGATCTACATCTTCCTGAAGGATTCCAGCCTCGCCGAGCTCCTGTCCCTTCCGGCACTGAGTCAGCCGTTCGATTCGAACGCCGTGAACTTCATGATCGCCGTGGAAATCAACATCGCCGCAGGCTTCTCATGGTGGCCGTATCTGGGCAACCTGTCCCGCATCACCAAAAACGAGCGCGTGGCGTTCTGGCCAAACCTGATCGGAATCGGCGCAGCGGCCTCGCTTGGCGAAGCGGTGGGCCTGGTCGGCGCCATCAAGTTCGGCAGCGCGGACCCCACGCAGTGGATGACCGAGTCCGGCGGTTTGTGGCTCAGCGTGATCGTCCTGCTCTTCGTCGCTTTTGCCAACGTGACGAGCATGGCCAATATCCTGTACACCGCAGTGGTCGGATTACGGCAGATGTTCGACACGCTGCTCAGGAGATTCAGCTGGGAACAGCTGGTGGCAGGATTCTGTCTGGTCCCTGCCGTCGTCCTGTTCGTCCTTCCCGGACTCTACGACGGATTCATGGTCTTCCTAGTCTGGACCGCGGCGCTGTATAGCGCCCTGACCGGCATCATGATCGTGGACTACTTCATTCTGCGCCGCACGCACGTGGCGCTGAAGGACCTGTTCATCGAAGGCAAGGCCTCGCGCTACTACTTCACCGGCGGGTTCAACATCGCAGCGATGTCGGCCTTCGCCATCGGAGCCGCCGTCTTCACGGTGACCTTCAACCCGTATTCCTTCGAGCACAGCGAATGGTTCCGCTACACCACCGCTTCGCTGCTGGCCGCCGCCGCGGCCGGCAGCGTGTACTGGATCGCTTCAAGACTCTTCATCCTGCCCCGCGGACTGGGTGCGTACACCTCCGATTCGACCACTTCAACTACCACTAAATAGGAGCTGAACCGCAATGACCAATACCATGCTTGCCGCCTTCTACACCGAAGACAACGCCCCGCTCGACCTTCGCCAGACCCGGATCCCGACCCCGGGCAAGGGCGAAGTGCTGATCAAGATGGAAAGCTGCGGCGTCTGCCACACCGACGTGCATTTCTGGAAGGGCGAAGACGAACTACCTCGCGAGAAGCCGGCGATCCTGGGCCACGAAGGCGTGGGCACCGTGGCCGTCCGGGGCGAAGGCGCAGACCTTGCCCTCGGTGCCCGGGTGGGCGTCGGGTTCGTCTACGAGGCCTGCGGCAGCTGCCGCGAATGCCGCCGCGGCCTGGAAACCTACTGCCGCGATTCGAAGGCCACCGGAGTCCATGTAGATGGCTGCTTTTCCGAGTATGTCATCGCCCCGGCCGCCTGGGTCTCGCTGATCCCGGAAGAACTCTCCTCCGCGGATGCCGCACCGCTGCTCTGCGCAGGCGTCACCGCCTACAGCGCGGTCCGCAAGGCCCAGCTGGAGCCGGGGTCCGTCGCGGTGGTCTTCGGTCTGGGCGGCCTGGGCCAGTACGCCATTCAGTGCGCGGCCCTGTACGGCGCCAAGGTGATCGGCATCGACCTGGATCCCGCCAAGCTCGAAACCGCCAAGGAACTGGGCGCCTACGCCGCCTACATCCCGGGCGATGACGCGGTGGCGGCTATCCAGGCCCTGGGCGGCGCCGACGCCTGCCTGAGCTTCGCCCCCTCCCCTCAGGTCTTCCGCAGCATGTTCGATCTGGCCGCACCGACCGCTCGTTTCATCCAGGTGGCACTGCCCAATAAGCCGTTCAGCTTCGCCGCGGCAGAAATCATCGATCTGGGCATCACGATCATCGGCAGCGCCGACGGCACCCGGCTGGAGCGCGACCAGGTTCTCGCCCTCGCCAAGGAGGGCAAGATCAGGTCCACGATCAAGACCCTCCCCTTCGCCGAGATCAACGATGCCTTCCAGGCCCTGGACCGGGGGCAGGCCGAAGGCCGCCTCGTCGTCAACTACTAGAGCTCTTCGAGCACGAATCCTTTGGAGCAGACCATGACTTCGCCAATCAATACCGAGGCAGCAATGAAGACCTTCGAGAACCCGCAGGCCTACCTGGCCGCCTACAACGTACCCGCCGGCGTCCAGGAATTCCTGGGTCGCCAGCACGAGCTGTTCATCAACAACGTCTGGCGGCCGGCCTCCGACGGCGCCACCGTGGCGGTCATCGAGCCCTCCACCGGCCAGCAGGTCTCCACCCTTGCCAGCGCCACCGTCGAGGACCTGGAGGAAGCCGTCGCGGCGGCCCGCTGCGCCTTCGAATCCGGTGGGTGGGCTACGCAGACCCCGTTGGCCCGCGAACGCATGCTGCACCGCTTGGCGGACCTGATCGAAGCGCATTTCCAGGAGCTGGCCATCCTGGAATCCATCGACGTGGGCAAGCCTCTCGCCGAGGCCGAGATGGACATCCAGGGCACCATCGATACCTACCGCTACTTCGCAGGCTGGGCCTCGAAGATCTCCGGCCGCAGCGGCGAGCCAGCAGGACTCGAAGGCAACTACGTTGCCTATACCCGCAAGGAACCGGTCGGCGTCATCGGCGTCATCGTGCCGTGGAATTTCCCGTTGCAGACCTTGGCCTGGAAGCTGGGCGCGGCCCTGGCGGCCGGCTGCACCACAGTCGTCAAGCCGCCCGAGGTCACCTCGCTGACCACCCTGCGCTTCGCCGAATTGGCGCTGGAGGCCGGCATCCCGGCAGGGGTCATCAACATCCTCACCGGTAAGGGCTCCACCGTGGGCGCGGCGCTGGCCGCACATCGGGGCATCGACAAGATCACCTTCACCGGATCTACCAAAACCGGGATGTCGGTGGGCCATGCGGCCCTGGAGAACATGACCCGTATGACCCTGGAACTGGGCGGCAAGTCCGCGGTCCTGGTCTTCGAGGACTGCGATCTGGACAAGGCCGTGGAAGAAGTCGCCTTTGGCATTTTCTTCAACGCCGGGCAGATCTGCGACGCCGGTTCGCGCTTGTACGTGCAGAGCTCGATCTACGACGAGTTCATGGACAAGCTGGTTGTCAACGCCAAATCATGGAAACTGGGCCCGGGCCTGGATCCGGAAGCCACCATCGGCCCACTGGTCTCCGAGGCCCAGTACCGTTCGGTGACCGACCTGATCAGAGCCGGTGTGGAGGAAGGCGCCAAGCTATTGTGCGGCGGCCCAATCGACGACGGCGCCACCAACTACGTGGCGCCGGTGATCTTCGGAGACTGCACCAACCAAATGGTCGTGGTGCGCGAGGAGATCTTCGGCCCGGTTCTGGTGGCCCAGCGATTCTCCACCGAACAGGAGGCGCTGGCCCTGGCCAACGACAGCGATTACGGCCTGGCCGCCACCATTTACTCACAGTCCCTGAACCGCGTGCACCAGTTATCCAAGGATCTGAAGGCCGGTTCCGTCTACGTCAACGCGCAGAGCTCCATCGACGCGGCCATGCCGTTCGGCGGCTACAAGAAATCCGGCTTCGGCCGCGATCTGGGCGCGGAACAGCTGGACTACGTCACCGAAACCAAAACCGTGTGGATCACCCTTCCATAGGCTGCGCAAAGAATTCCAAGGAGAACCATCATGGTTGATTTCGTCCCCGTCGGCCCCGTGCCCGCCACCGAGGTGCCACGCTACGCAGGCCTGGGCACCTTCGCCCGCCTGCCACAGCTTGGATCAGTGCCGGACTACGACGTCGCAATCGTCGGCGTACCCTTCGACGGCGGAACCTCGTTCCGCCCGGGAGCCCGCTTCGGCCCCTCCAACGTCCGCGAGGCCTCGCGCCTGCTGCGCCCGGGATTCCACCCCGAACTGCAGACCACCGCGGTCCAGTCCGCGCAGTTCGTGGATGCCGGGGATTTGTCCTGCACCCCCTATGACAACGCGCTGGCCGTGCAGCAGATCCAGGAGCAGGCCACCCGCCTGGTTGCCAAGGACAAGACCGTGATCGCCATCGGCGGCGACCACACCATTGCCCTGCCGATGATCCGCGCGACCGCGGCGGTGCACGGGCCGGTGGCCCTGCTGCACTTCGATGCACATCTGGACACCTGGGACACGTACTTCGGCGAGGAGATCACCCACGGCACAATGTTCCGGAGGGCCTTCGAAGAGGGGCTGCTGGTCGAGGAGCGCTCCATGCATGTGGGCATCCGCGGTCCGGTGTACGACAAGGACGACTTCATCCGCGACCACGAGTTCGGGTTCCAGATCATCCGTTGCTCGGACATCGACACGATGGGCATCCCCGCGGTCGTGCAGCGCATCAAGGACCGCATTGGCAACACCCCGGTGTACCTGTCAATCGACATCGATGTGCTCGATCCCGCCTATGCGCCGGGCACCGGCACCCCCGAGATGGGAGGCATGCACTCACGCGAGATCCTGCAGACCCTGCGCGGATTGGGAACCCTGAACATCGTCGGCGCCGATGTGGTGGAGGTCGCTCCGGCCTATGACCACGCGGACATCACCTCGCTGGCCGCGGCCACGCTGGTCTTCGAAATGATGTCGCTGCTGACCGCGAACAAGTAACGGGCAGTAATATGCTGGCAGCCGCCTGCTCACCGGATAATCCGGTGAGCAGGCGGCTGCCTCTGCGAGGCAGCACTACCAGCGATGGCCAATATGATGCAGTGCGCGGACCATGTAGCCCACGGCGTCGGGCATATGCCGCGCCTCGGTAGCCGCGAAGCCGATGAGCAGGGCCGGCGGAGCCGGCTGCTGCAGCACGTAGTCCCCCAGTGCATAGGTGTAGACCCCGCGGTCGGCCAGCTGCGCTGCCAAAAGCTGATCGTCGATTCCCGGCGGCAGTTTGGCGATCAAATGCATCCCCGCGTCCACCGGGCTGGCATGGATGAACGGATCCACCTGCCGGTGCAGTTCTTTCAACAACGCCGCCTGCCGGGTTTCGTAGATTTTCCGGGTGCGTCGGATATGCGAGTTCAGGTGCCCCTCGCGCAGGAAGTCGGCCGCGGCCGCCTGGATCAGTGTGGATGGACTCCGACCGGTCACGGAGATCGCGGCGCCGAAGGGCTGGACCAGGTCCTCTGGCAGCACCGCGTAGCCGACCCTGATAGAAGGGAACATGACTTTGCTGAACGATCCCACATGCACCACGTGCGCACCGCGATCCAGACCGAACAGCGGCGGCAAGTGCGCCCCGCGATAGCGCAGTTCGCTATCACTGTCATCCTCAATGATCCAACTGTTGCGCTCATTGGCCCAGGAGATCCACTCCATGCGACGGGCCAGGGACATGCGCACACCTAAGGGGTGCTGTCGGGCGGGAGTCAGGAACATGAGACGACCGGCCGGAAAGTCTTCCGTTGCGGCCAGGTTCGCACCCTGCTCATCAATAGGGACGCCGTGCACGGTGCAGCCGTTTGCCAGCATCGCCTTGGCCGCGGCGATGTGTCCCGGGTCCTCCATCCAGACGTGGTCCCCTGGATCGGTCATCAGCAGCATGAGCGCATTGAACGCCTGCTGCGCGCCGGTGGTGATGACGATCTGTTCGGCCGCCGGTGTGATGCCCCGAGAATCGCGCAGGTATTCGGCCACCGCTTCGCGCAGGGGCAGGTAACCCAGCGGCTCGCCGTAACCGAGCATGTCGATGGAGCGGCGTTCGCTGTGGCGAGCCACCAGGGTTTTCCAGGTGCGGGCGGGGAACAGGTCGGTCCCGACTTGGCTGGCCACGAAAGTTTCGGAGTCTTCCGGGTTCCAGGAGGTCAGCGCCTGCTTGTGCAGCTCGCTGCCGCGGGTTGAGGTGCTCAGCCCTGCGCGCACCGATAGTTCGGGGCGTCGAGACACCGGTGAGAAGCTGAAGTCGTTGTGCCATTCGTCGCCCACGTAGGTGCCATCGCCAGCTCTGGAACGCAGGAATCCTTCGCTGGCCAGAGCCTGGAACGCGTTAACCAAGGTAATCCGGGAAACATTGAGCTCGGTGCACAGGGTTCGGGTAGAGGGGAGCCTCGTGCCGCCGGGAAGCTGTCCGCTGAGGATCATGGTGCGGATCTGCGTGTAGATCTGTCGATGCAACGGGCTGTCTCCAGCTCGGTCCAGCCGCAGGTCGCCCAGCAACTTTCCTCCGCTTCCCTTCACCATGGATCCTTCTCCCCCCAGCAGCTTCGGACCGCAGGACACGGCCGACGACGGGCCAGCCCAGTATACCTTCGTATTCTATGGGCCGACCCGCCGTGAAATGCGCTGCCGAGGTCGCTAGGCGCCAGTGGTGACCTTTTTCGCCTTCTTAGCGGTCTTGGCCACCAGCATGGCGATCACGCTGCCGATTACTGCCAGCCCGCACATGATCGCGAAGACCAGATGGAATCCGGTGGCTCCCGGGTATGCGTCAAGGATCGCTCCGTAGATCAGGAATCCGAACATGCCCGGCGCATATCCGATGAGACAGGCAACGCCAAAGGCGGTGCCGCTGATCTGATCAGGGATGCCGACCTCATCCATCGGCGCCCAGAAAACACCGCGCATCGAGAACACGATCAATGAGAAGACCAGACAGGCAACCATGACCGGTACGGTGAATTTCTCGTCCTGTGGCAGGAAGACAATAAGCGCCATTACGGGAAGCAGGGCCAGAAAAGAATAGCTCAGGTACTTGCTGGAGCTCTTGACTTTCTTGTCGGCCAGGTAGCCGCCCAGCGGACCGCCGATGATCTTCAGTCCGTACTGGTTGATGATGCCGAAGATGCCTACCAGAGCCACCGGCAGTCCGTACACGGTGGACAGGTACGGAATGAAGTAGGTCAGCCCCACATAGACGATGTAAACCATGAACACGGTGAAGCTGACCAACCACAGCTGCGGCATGCGCGCAATCAGCTTCAAGGAATCCCCTACGGTCGGCTTGTGCGCCTTAGTCTCAGCTGCCGCGGCATCCTGGATGTCCGGCGCAGAATTGCCGCGCAACAGGAAGAAAAGCAGGATGCCGATCACGATATTGATCGAAGAGTATGCGATAATCGCGGCACGGAATCCAGCGAGGCCCGATCCCATGGCGATGAAGATTCCCAGGGCCGAGAACGCCACGATGGTGTCGATGACACCGCGTCCGCCCTCGAGGAAACCGAACATGCGTCCCTGCTCGTCGCCGTCGCCCAACTGCCTGACGCTCTTGAGCAGCGCCGGCCAGAACAGGCAGTCCGAGCACACCGCGAGCAGCGCGAACACAACCATCATCATGTTGAAGTCCGGGAACGAGGCCATGTAGAAGCCGATGGCACCGGCGCCGATCAGGCCTGCACTGATCACGGTGCGGGTCTGGAAACGGTCAGCCAGGTATCCGCCGACTACAAACAGGACGGTGGCCACGATCGAGTTGATGCTTAGCAGCAGTCCGATTTCGGTGTTGCTTAGCCCGAGGTGCTCCTGCATGGGGACATAGAAAACGTCCTTGAGATTGGCCAGCTTGTAAATGGTGCCGCCGCCCATGATCAGCAGGACGAATTTGCCCCACTTGGCCTTGTTGATCGTTTTCATTAGCAGGTCTCCTGAAGAGTTTCGTTGCGGGCCGCGTCCTCGGACGCCGATTCCAGTCGGCACATGGCAAGTTCACGCAGTTGAGCAAGGACTGTTCGAACATAGGTCAGCTGGTTGACCGCCCACTGCGGCTCTTCAACCAACATTTGGTCCAAGGTCAGTGAGGCCGGAAGGTCGGTAGTGCTCAGATCGCGATAGGCGATAAACGGATCTTCCGGGTCATCTGCGCGACGGAAAGCCGGAGCACGGTAGTGGTTTTCCTGCTCTAGGGCGAAGGCGATCAACTGCGGTTCATCCTCTCCCAAGAGCAAAAGGTCCAACAGCATGCGCGGGCTTGGCATGTCGTCGTCATCGCTGCCTTGCAATACCCCGCGGTGGCCGAAGCCTCCGCTTTCCGGCATGATCTTGATGCCCTTGAGGTGAACTTGGCCGATGTGCGGCGCCAAGTGATTAAGCGCGTCCAAAGGGCGCTCGTAGGCGTTGATCATGTTCCCGAAGTCGAACAGTGCATGCAGCCGGGGATGGTTTGCACGTTCCAGGATTGCTGCGATTTCGAAGCTCTTGAATTCCTCGTGCTGTTCGAAGTAGAACTGAAGGTCGTATTTCTCGGCCAGCACGATCAGGTATTGCAAGTCGCTGTCGACCATGGTGAGAACCTCGGACAGCAGTCCTTCGTAGCGTGAATACACCCGGATGTGCTCGACGTTCAGGATCCGCGCAATGCGCACCACCTCGTCGAGGTCCGTCTTGCGGGTGCTGCTGATTTCCAGATGTACTTTGAGCCCCAGCTGGTGCGCGGTGGCTCCGAACTCCCGAAGCTCCTCATCGCTGGCCTGTCCCAGGCTGCGCTCTTCGCCATCAAGCAGGTGGATGCAGACACCGTCCAGTTCATGCTCAAAAGCGTAGGTCAGCAAGTCGCTGGGGCGGTAGGTGCCATAAGTGAAATTTCCCAGTAGCGAGTAGGCATGCGCGAACAGAGGAATCGTGTCGATTCGGTCGATTAGCTTCTGTGCCAATTGCTGCGTTAGCTCTGGAATCTGCTTCTTTTCGGCGGCATCCAAATTCATTGACAGAATCTTTGCGAATCGAGACTGTACGTTCAAGATTTCCTCCTCGGCTTCGGCGTGCTGTGCATCACCAGGTGTGCTGACTCTCATTTTTAGCAAGATATTAGTCATCGAGGTATGTCCATTATCGAGGCCAGGGTTAATACCAATGGCCTACTCCAGGAGGCGCAACGCACGGTGCCTTTGGGCATGGGAGCCAAATTGCATCTCTTCCGATGATCTTGGCAGCCAAACGGGCAGCGGGTTAGGCCAAAGTGGCGTGGGACCCTGAGTCGGAATCACGTGATTCAGAAACAAATCCATGTCCTTTCCAAAGCACGAGCCTCCAAGAGCAAGGCTTCCAAGCTTCCAATTACCCTCTGAAAATCGATGGATACCGGTCGGCCGGCAACACCGCGGGCTACCGCATCGCGTCAGCTGACCGTTTCCTGCCCCGGGCATATCGACGGGATCTGTGCGCTTACCCGCGGCCTGATCATGAACAGCTCGCAGCGCAATTGCAACCCACCTTCAAGAACTCGAACCTTAGCTGGTATGCCTGCATCGGCTTGGTCCGAGAACTCCAACGCACCAGCACCGACGAGCTTGGAACTGTAGCGGGCCGCCTGCCCGAGCGACTCCATATCGATCGGCAACAGCAGCCAGCTTGTAGCAGCCGACCGTCTTGATTCGCCTTTCCCCTTGGGCCGGCGCAACGTGTGAATTGCCTACAGATGTTGGTTCCTGCATTCCCAGTCCGACTTCTGGCGAGCAGTTCACTGCATTCGCGACCCTTCACGAACTTGGCAAGTGCGTATTGTGTCCCAGTTTTCCATAGGCTTGCGCTCTGCTTGTTCCCGACTGGATTCCCGCGGAGAGACGTCGCGCAGGCGCACTGCCAGTTACATCGCGGTGCCCGACTTCAGCAGTCGATAAAGAAGTAGCCTCCGTTCAGCCCATCCACCATGATGCGGTAGGACTTTCCGTCGAGTTTCGCGTCGAGCACCCAGTTCGGCTTCCACACCTTGTTGACGCTGCGGTGTTCCCGCACTCCGCCTTTCCACGCCAATCGGGCGCGGCGCAGCGCGGCGGTTGCCAGCAGCGACTTGGCTTTCTGCCGTGCGGTGTCGAAATCAATGGTGTTCCATTGCGGGTCTTGCACCGGGCTGAGCTGCGTGGCCCGGTCCGGATCGGCCGCCTGCCACGGGCCGCTGATAAATGCCTTGCCGGTGTAGTAGTCCACCAGCGCGTGGGTCCTTCCGACGCGACCGGCCAGGTGCGAGACGTCGAAGATGAAACCGGCAAATGGGTGGTGCCGCAGTCGAGCGGAGGTCACCTCCAGGCCCGGAGCTTTCGCTTGCAATATCGACTGGGCATAGTGCTCATCGACCAAGGTGCGCAGCACCAGCTCACTCATTGCGGCCGGCCATTTCGGCTTGCCCCGCCAGCAACGCGTCCTGGCCGATGAGCATCTTCGTCGGGATCGGCCCGATCTTCGCCGTCTCGTCCAAGGCCCGGACGATGCGCTCTGGAACGGGGTGGTTCGCCTGGGAAGCCAAGCTGCCGATGATCATGGCCGCGGTGGAGGCCAAGATTCCGGTGACCATCGGATCGATGCCGGTGGCCTCCGGGGCTCCCGATACCTGCCAGAGGACGGAAACTGCCGTGCCGGCGATCATCGAGGAGATAGCCCCGACGGTATTGGCCTTCTTCCACCAAACCGCGCAGACATACGCCGGGACAAAGGCGCTGCCAAGTACCGTGGTGGAGAAGATGACGATGGCCGCCACCGCCGGCGGTTCAAAGGCCGCAATGGCGAAACCAATGAGCGCCAGAGCCAGCACGGTGATGCGCGAGACCCACACCATCTGCCCGTCGCTCATTTTCTTGTTGATGAAGCGCGCGTAGATATCCTGGCTGGCAATGGTTCCGGCCTGCAGCAGCAAGGCGTCGGCGGTAGACATGATGGCCGCCATGATCGCAGCCATCACGATGCCCACGGCAAAGGTCGGCAAGACCGCGTCGGCGACCTCGAAGATCGCGGTTTCCGGATTGGCCAGGTTAGGCAGCAGAATCAACGCGAACATGCCGACAAGGTACGGGCCGGGAATGAATAGCAGGTTGAAGATCAGCGAGTAGGCACCGGCGGTGCGGGCTACCGACGGTTTCTTCATGGCCATGTGGCTGACCACCACATGCGGCCACCCCATATAGCCAATCGAGAAGACCAGCAGCGCACCGATGATGACGCCCCACTGGCCTTGGAAACCGAGGTCGGCGCCCCACATGGTCAGCATATTCGGGTTGATGGCGCCAATGGCTTCGTTGCCCTTGGTGAAGCCGCCAATGGCGATCAGGGTGGCAATGAGGATCCAGACCATGCCCACCACCATGATGATGGCCTGGACGAAGTCGGTGTAGGCCACCGCGAGGTAGCCGCCGAGGAAGGTGTACAGCACGATCACCCCGATGGCGATAGCCAGCGCCACGGGGAAGGACACCCCGGTGACCATCTCCAGCCCGCGTCCCCCGGCAATGAACTGGGCCAGGACATAGAAGAACATGCAGAACAGCGCCACCGGGGCGGCGATCAGCCGGATCCATTTCGACGGGTAGCGGTGTTCCAGATATTCAATGGAGGTAATGGAACCCAGAATTTGGGACAGCTTGCGCATGCGACGGCCCAGGACCGAAAGGTTCAGGATGCCGCCGCCGAGATCGCCCAGTGCGTACCACATGCCAAAGTAGCCCTGGGTGTAGCCCAGGGATCCGGCGCCCATGAACATGTAGCCGGACATCGAGGAACTTTGCAGTCGCAGGGCCGTCACGCCCGGGCCGATGCTGCGCCCTCCGAGCAGGAATCCCTCGGAGTCCTGCTGGCCTTTTTTCATCGCCCAGAAGCCGATACCTGCCATGGCGATGAAGTAGATGATGAGAAAGATGATTTCGAGGCTCACCGGTTGTCCTCCACGTCTTCACGCTTCCATCCGCGGCTGAGCCACATGAATACCGCGGTATAGATTACCCAGAGGGCCGGGACCCCAAGGATGACAACGGTCGTGAACGTTGGTAGACCAAACATCGACGCATTCCCCTTCCAAAGCCAAACATTCTGTATCGTGTGAACTGAATCACCAAAGATCCATGTCGTTGACAGTTTTACACAGCGAGAGGCTTATCAACAGTGACACTTGTCGGAAAAACGCCGACCAATCGGACAGACTGTCCGGGCAATGCGATTCTCACCGTCGAACAGTTGCTGCAGCTGCCCTGCATGCTGGTCGGCAGCCCGCAGGTAATCGCCGATGCCCCGTCATTGAAGCGTCACATTGGCTGGGCGCATGTCTTGGAGAACCTCAACCCCGCCTCCTACCTGCGCGGCCAGGAGCTGGTCTTGACCACCGGCATCGGTTGGGGCGCACAGGCGGAGTTTGAACCGTTTGTTGCCGAATTAGTTGAGCTTCGAGCAGCGGCCTTGGTAGTGGAGCTCGGGGCCCATTGCCCCGAAGCTCCCGCGGGTCTTGTCCGCGCCTGCAAGGAGCAGCGCCTGCCATTGATTCTGCTGCACGAGCCGGTGGCATTCGTCGAGATCACCGAGACCTTGCATCAGCTGCTGTTCTCCGCGCAAACCCGGCGAATCGAAGCAGGCGGTGAAGTGACCGAGCATTTCACCGGCCTGATGCAACTAGGCGCCCCGGCAGCAACAGTTCTGAACGACTGTGCCAGGTTTCTTGGCTGCCCGGTGGTCTTCGAAGATTCCGGATACAATCTGCGGCGCTACGCCAGCACGGTGGAATTGCCATCGGATTTCTTTGACCACTGGCAGGATCGCTCGCGAGCCTCGCACCTCATGGGAAATACCGCGCGCCAGGTGACTCCGGTGCAAATCCACGGCAAGAATTTTGGCTCCTTGATCGCACCGGGCTCCGCCGCCCACCCGGCCGGCTCGCTGCATGTGCTGACCATGGCTGCCATCGCCTTGGGTACCGAGCTATTGCGCACAAGAGGTCCGGCGCTGTGGAAGTTCGATACGGCCTGCGAGCTGCTCGACGATCTGCTCAATAGCCGGGAAACCAATTTGAAGCTGCTGACCGGAAAATTTGAGGCTGCCGGATTCCCGGTCAGGCAACGGGCCCTGCGTGGCTTCGCTGTGCGGCTTGCTTCGGGGCAAGACCCGAAAGCCGCAGTGAAAGAAATTGAGCAGCATGCCGGAAATGGGATGAATCTAGTTATTGGTGCACTTCATTCACCAACGCCCAAACTCTTTGGCATCGTTTCGACCGCGAGCATCCAGCTGCAAGACGCCTTCCAGCAAGCGATGCGCCTAGCAGTGGAATCCCATGCCCTCGAAGGACCCCTCTATCTGGGCGAAACAGTTGCAGGGCTCGGGCAGATCCGGACCTCGATCGAGCAGGCTACCGAGGGCTGTGAACTGCGCTTGGAACCAAGCACTTCGGTAGTCTTGGCCGCCGACTACCCGCTGGCTCTACTCACCCATGAATTGCGCCACGAACCGGCCGTGCAACGCCTGCCACAGCAAGTGCTGGCGCCGATTTTGGCCTTGGAAGCCAACCGGCGCGATGAGTGCCTTCGCGTGCTCGAAGCCTATCTGGCCTCGCCAACCAACCGCTCCCAGGCAGCAACCCGCTGCCGGCTGTCGCGTTCGGTGTTCTACCAGCGCCTCGCGCTGCTGGAATCACTGCTTGAAGCGGATCTGAATGATGCGCGCACGCTGACGGTTCTGACGCTGAGCCTGAGCGTTTACCGGCAGAGCCAACGCCACTGACGGGAAGCGCTATAAAGCAGGATGCTCGCAGACCGTTCGCCACGAACGATCCACGAGCACCCTTCAACGGCATGCGACCTTCAGCCCGCCACGCGGAACTCTGCGCATCTGCCGGCTGGCTTGCGGGAAAAACGCTAGCGCAGCACCACCGTGCGTGAACCGTTGAGGAAAATCCGGTCTTCGCAGTGCCAGCGCACCGCGTCCGAGAGCGCCTTGCATTCGGTATCCCGACCGGCCGCGACAAGATCTTCCGGCCCGTAGCTGTGATCAACGTTCTGGACCTGCTGGGCGATGATCGGCCCCTCATCCAATTCGCTGTTCACGTAGTGCGCCGTCGCACCCACGGTCTTTACGCCGCGCTCAAAGGCCTGGTGATAAGGCTTGGCACCCTTGAAGGACGGGAGGAATGAATGGTGGATGTTGATCGCGCGTCCGGTGAGCTGCCGGGTGAGATCATCGGAGAGGACCTGCATGTACCTGGCGAGCACGACCAAGTCCACATCAAAACGGTCAACGAGCTCCATGAGCCGGGCCTCTGCCTCCGGCTTGGTCTCGGCGGTGACCGGAACGTGGAAGAACGGTATGCCGTTCCACTCCACCTGCTGGCGGTGATCCGGGTGGTTTGAGACGACCGCCGCGATCTCGACCGGCAGTTCCCCCATGCGCGCGCGGAACAGCAGGTCATGCAGGCAGTGCCCGAACTTTGACACCATGATCACCACGCGCTTCTTCTTGCCCGAGGCCCGCAGGCCCCAGGTGGCTTCGTGCTCTGTCGCCAGTTCGGTCAAGCTCGACTCCAATTCGGCGATTTCGGCAGCGACATTGGAAGTTTGGGACACTTCGAACTCAATGCGCATGAACAACGTCCCAGAACGCTGGTCATCATGCTGCTTCAGCTCCCGGATGTCCCCATGGTGCTTCAGCAGCAGACCGGTCACGGCATGGACAATCCCCGGGCGCTCTGCGCAGGTGAGGGTCAAGACATATTTATTGTTCAGTTCGGTCATTTTGCCGCTCCTTAGGTTCACCGAGATGACAGTGTCCCGTCATGCCTCGTACATTTCGTGGGGAATCGATGTGGTCTACGCCTGCGATCTGTCGTTGTTGACCAACCACGCCCTCCTTCTTGCATTGGCTCACCAATGCCAGAAGATCCGCACCCCTCCCAAGCAGGGTATCGCTGCTGTGAGCAATGATTTTAGATTAGGGGTGAATCCAATGCCAGTATCCCGCACGGCCCCAAGGTCCGTTCCGAAATCGGAAGTTGATTTCTGCATCTCAACTTCGGCAATCGACAGATCAAACCCTGATTCCAATCCCTGATATATCAATAACTGATCACAAGTCTATGTTCGCTGCGTCACAGCGTCAATAAGTTTCTTAGGGGATTTTTCATTGCCCGGAAAACCGCTGCATCAAGCGATTTTGCCACCCTACGGATCCACGTTCCCCCAGGCAAACGGGCGCACCTTCTTGGCTTTCAGGGCCGCCTGCGGCGCAAGTGCGCCAAGGCCTGATCTTCGTACTGGCGCCGCACCGGTGAGTGAACCGCTGGCGCTTGGTCCGCAACGATTCTTTCGCAGCTCTGAGGAAGTGACCGATTGGCACTCGAGCGATACCCTTTGATTATTGGCAACTGATATATGACCAGTGAAGAGAGCGACAATCTGATGCCCCCTAAGACCGCAGGCACCGATACGGGTACCCAATCGATGGCCGATCATGCCTATGGCGTACTTCGCGATCGCCTGGTACTGCTCGAAATCGCTCCCACCCACCCAATTCATGAGCCGCAACTAGCCGAAGAACTCGGCGTGGGGCGCACTCCGATTCGGGAAGCCTTGAAACGGCTGGAAACGGATCACCTGGTGGTTTCCTACCCGCGCCGCGGCACCTTTGCCACGGCCGTTGACTTCCACGAGCTGAACCATATTTCCGAAATCCGCCAGAGCCTCGAACCCCTGGCTGCCCGAAATGCGGCGGCCAATAAAGATGCCGGAGTCAGGGCCGAGATCACCAACTACCTGGACACCATCGATGCCCTGGATGGGAGCGTCGATCAGCGTTCGCTGCTGCTGCTAGACGTGCAAATCCACCGGCTCATCTACAAGGCCAGCGCCAATAAGCACCTTGAGGAAACCCTCGTCCGCTTGGATAATCTGGTGACACGGATCTGGTGCCTGGTGATTGATCAAATGCCGCCGATCGCCGAGCACATCACCGAACATTCGGCCTTGCTCCGTGCAATCCTCGAAGGCGAAGCTGAGCTGGCGGCGCAGTTGGTCTCGGCGCACGTCACGCACTTTGAGCAGGCCTTGCGTCGCGCACCCTGACGGACCGAGCTAGGCGATGGATTGCTCGGCCCGTCAGGCCTAGTGCGGAAGGACCTTGGCTTATTTGGTTGCCTTTTCGGTCTCCAGATCCCCGTCGGAGCCAAGGGAATCGGGCATGCCATTCGGGGAGCCCAACTCCGCAACGTACTCCTCGTCCAAATTTGCAAAAGCGTCCTTCGCTTCACCGTTCAAGGGCGCATTCTGCACCGTCACGATTGTCTGCTCGGTGGTCATCAGGCAGAACTGCTCTCCATCGTGCCGATCGATCCCATCGTCTACGGCTTGTTCGAGGACTTCGAGCGCAACCCTGCCTCGCAGCACCAGGGGGTCCTTGCTCAGATCTCTCCAAATCGCCACGCAGAGCAGCAGCATCACCAGCACGAACGGCAGCGCCGAGACGATGGTGATGTTCTTCAATCCGTTCAATGCCGCAGCCGGGTGGTCTCCTCCGGCCAGCAGCATGACCGCGGCCACCGCACCAACCGAAACACCCCAGAAAATCACCGACTTCTTGGACGGCTCCTCGGCACCGCGTTCGCTCAGCGCGCCCATGACGATGGAGGCCGAGTCGGCTCCGGTGACGAAGAAGATCGCGATCAATACCACCGTCAACGCGATGAGCACTGTTCCAAACCATGCGGGGAAGGGCAAACTTCCAAGCAGATCGAAAAGCACCGAATTGAAGTTGATATTCGGCACCCCATCCACCATCTGCGTCATGGCTTGGCCCATGTCTCCGGAACGTTCCGCCCGCTCCTGCAGGCCGATCGCACCGCCGCCGAAGATGGCGAACCAGATCAACGTCACCGTAGACGGCACCAGCAGCACTCCGGTGACGAATTGGCGGATGCTGCGGCCACGCGAGATGCGGGCAATGAAAAGACCGACAAACGGGGTCCATGAAACCCACCAGGCCCAGTAGAAGATAGTCCAGGATGACAACCAGGTGGCCATGGTTCCGTCGCCGGAAGAAGCCGTTCGCGAAGCCATTTCAGGCAGATCGCTGATAAAGGACCCCACCGCGTTTGGAATCACGTTCAAGATGAACAACGTTGGCCCACCGATGAACACGATGGCCGCGAGGATGACCGCAAGAATCATGTTGATATTCGAAAGCCATTGAATTCCGCGCTCAATGCCGGAAACCGCCGAACCGACGAACAAGGCGGTGAGAACCGCGATGATCAGGACCAGAACTCCGGAGCCCACGGTTGGCAGGAGTCCGGCAGACTGTATTCCGCCGCCGATTTGCAGCGCACCGAGTCCCAATGAGCAAGCCGACCCGAAAAGCGTCGCCAGGATGGCCAAGATGTTAATCGTCTTGCCGCCCCAGCCGTTGACCACCCGCTCACCAAAAATTGAGCTGAACATCGCGGAGAACAGCTGCGGCCGCCCCAAGCGGAAGCTTCCGTAGGCCATGCCCAAGCCGACAATCGCATACATGGCCCAGGGGAAGAGCGTCCAGTGGAACAGCGTGGTGCCCATGGCGGTGCCGACGGCCGCGGCGCTCTGCCCCTCAACCGTTCCCGGCGGAGGGGACATGTAGAAGAACAACGGTTCACCCACACCGTAGAACACCAGTCCGATGCCCATTCCGGTGGCAAACATCATGGAAATCCAGGAGATGGTGCTGAATTGCGGCTTCTCGCCATCCTTGCCCAGCGGGATGCGGCCGAAGTTCTTGGCCGCCACGACCAGCACGAATATGGTGAAGACGGTAGCCGCAATCACGAACATCCAACCGGTATTCGTGATCACCCAGTCCAAGGCCTTGCCCGCGGTATTTCCCAGACCTGTCGGCGAGGCGAACCCCCAAGCGATGAACGCCAGCGCCAGGGCGCCGGCAATTCCGAAAACCCAATAGTCGGTCCCGCCTGACGGGTATTTTCTCGGCCTGCGCCGGCGAGCCGAATGCAGCTCGCTGACTAGATCTTGAACTGGTTGATCACTGCGATTCATAGATTTTCCTTTGATGGTGGAACATGACGGCCTTCCGCAATGGCTCCGCGGCTTGGCCTGCCCGCAACCGGAAAACGGGCGCAACAAAGTCGTTGCTCGGTCAGGTTAAAGGCGGCGACCGCCGTGCTCGATGAACTGGCAGGGGCACGGCGGTCGCCGAATTATGCACCGGCTACGGCACAAACGCGGGGCCGAAGGAGTAAACCTTGCGTCCCCGCGCTGCGCTCCGCGAGCTAGGCGCCGATCAGGCCGTGCGGGTCGAGCACGAACTTCTGCGCCGCGCCCTCGTCGAAGGCCGCATATCCCTTGGGTGCGTCGGTCAACGGAATGGCGGTTGCGTTGACGTTTTTGGCGATCGAGACCTTGTCCGAAAGAATCGCCTGCATCAATCCTCGGTTGTACTTCATCGCCGGGCACTGGCCGGTGACGAAGGTATGGGACTTGGCAAAACCTAGCCCGAAGCGCATGGATAGCGAACCCTGCTTGGCCGCCTCGTCGCTGGCTCCGGGATCTCCGGTGACATACAACCCGGGGATGCCGAGGCTGCCGCCGGCCCGGGTGATCTCCATGAGCGAGTTCAGCACGGTGGCCGGCTGCTCCTTCCCGGCGTCGTGCCCGTGGCCGCGCGCCTCGAAGCCGACGGCGTCGATGCCGCAGTCGACCTCGGGCGTGCCCAGGATCTGTGCGATCTGCTCGCCCGGATCGCCGAGCGAGACGTCCACCGTCTCGCATCCGAAGCTGCGCGCTTGGGCTAGCCGGTCTGCGTTGAGATCCG
The DNA here is from genome assembly GCF_002979835.1 of Arthrobacter sp. MYb221. NCBI lineage: Bacteria > Bacillati > Actinomycetota > Actinomycetes > Micrococcales > Micrococcaceae > Arthrobacter > Arthrobacter sp. MYb221. The sequence goes on from NZ_PCPW01000013.1 coordinate 105,439, forward strand.
CAACGATGACGGTGGCCGCGCCGAGCAATTGCGCCGAGGTGGCCGCCGCCAGGCCCACGGGACCGGCGCCGGCGACATATACGGTCGATCCGACGGTTACCCCGGCGCCAATGGCTCCGTGGTAGCCGGTGGGGAAGATGTCCGAAAGCATTGTCAGGTCAAGGATCTTCTCCATGGCCTGGTCTCGGTCCGGGAATTTCAGCGCGTTCCAGTCTGCGTATGGAACCAGCACGTATTCGGCTTGCCCGCCGACCCATCCGCCCATGTCCACGTAGCCGTAGGCGGAACCCGGACGGTCCGGGTTGACGTTCAAGCAGATGCCGGTCTGTCCGACCTTGCAGTTGCGGCAGCGGCCGCAGGAGATGTTGAAGGGCACCGAAACGATGTCCCCCACCTTGAGGAATTCCACGTCGCGGCCGACTTCGATCACTTCTCCGGTGATCTCGTGGCCCAGCACAAGGCCCTCCGGGGCAGTGGTGCGGCCACGGACCATATGCTGGTCGGAGCCGCAGATGTTGGTGGCGATGGTGCGCAGGATGACGCCGTGGTGGACCTGGCGGCCAATGTTTGCCGGGTGGACTCCCGGGCCGTCCTTCAATTCGAATTCCGGATACGGCGAATCGATGAGTTCGACCTTGCCTGCGCCGGCGTAGCTTACTGCCAAGTTGCCCATGGTGGACCTTTCCCTTGAAATATCAGTTGGATACTAATTGGAATTAGGCCAAGTCTCCTCATGAGTGTGATCTATGTCAATAGGAAACCGAAACTTGACTCGCGCTCCCGCCGATGCCAGAGGGAGGGGCTACCCGTCCAATTCCTCGGTCAATCGCTGGGAAATAATGCTCTTTGCGGTGCTCTGCAGAACCGTCAAAGATTCCTCGATGAGCGGCGCCCCCTTGCTGCCCTTGCGCGTCACCGCGACGATTCGCCGCGATGGCTTGATTGCTCCGGAGATTCGGCGGCGCACCACATTCTCCGCACTGCCCAAGGTCGCCAAGCGCGGCATCAACCCCACTCCCAGTCCCGCCCCGATGAAGGCGATCATCGTTTCCCACTCGACCGCCTCGTGGGCAATATGCGGGGTGACCCCCAGCGAGGTGAAGGCGGCAACGAACAGGGCTCGATAGACCGATTGCTCCGAGTCCGAGATCCACGGATCCTCGGCGAGCTCTGAGAGCGACACCGATTTATTCATCGCCAGCCGATGCTCCGCGGGCAGCACCACATCGAGCGGGTCATCGAGCAGCACCGTCTGCTCGAACTTGGCGTTGCCGCCACTTGATCCAGGTGTTTGCGATGCCACGATCACGGCGAGGTCGATCCGCTCGGCCAGCAATAGATCCAGGCAGCGCTGCGGCTGGGCCTCCATGAGCCGCACCTCGACATGCGGCCGCGTTCTGCGCAGGGTCGATGCCAGCGGGGCCAGCAGCTGCGCTGCCGCCGTCGAAAAACCGCCCAGCCCGAAATCGCCCTGGACCTGCCCTTCGGCCGACAGCGCCGAGGACCGCAGCAGCTCCCATTGCGTCACAATGTCGTCGAGTCCCGCCACAAAGTGCCGGCCCGCGACGGTCAACCGCACCCCGCGCCCATCCTTGATCATCAGCTTGATTCCCAGGGAACGCTGCAGCTCACGAAGCTGTGCGGAGACCGCCGATGGCGAGTATCCGGTGAGTTCGGCGGTCCGTGCAATGGTGCCCGCCGAGGAGAAGACTCGAAGGGTAATGAGTCGAGGATCAATCATGCACCTATTCTGCACGATTTCATTCACTTTCTTGCGCTTTTCTTGTTGGCCGATTGTTTCTAGTCTCGACTCATATGGTGATTCGACTCACAAAGGATCTTCCCTATTTTCACATTCATGGGCGCCTGCAGGCGTCCGGCTTCTAGGAGTAAAATATGACCGCTTCGGTAAGCACTCCGCACTCGACGCGTGGCAAGCTCGCCTCAACGGTAAGCGATGAACAGCTCGCCGAGATTACCGAACTCTTTCAGAATCGGCGCAAGGGCTACTCGCTTGAAGCACCGTTGTATACGGATCCTGCGGTATTCAAGGTCGAGATGCAGGCAATCTTCGGAACCCACTGGCTCTTTGCCGCCAGCGTTGCCGAAATCCCGGAGGCCGGAGACTACGTCACCCTCGACTACGGGCCGCATTCGCTGATCGTCTTGCGCACCGATGACGGAGGCGTCAACGTGCTGCACAACGTGTGCCGCCACCGCGGGGCCCGCGTGCTGACCGAAGCTTCGGGCAGCACCGGCAACCTGGTGTGCGGCTATCACTCATGGACCTACTCCCCCGAGGGCAACCTGATCCACGCCTCGGCTCCGGGCGAGGGAACCTTTGACAAGAATTGCTTTGCGCTCAAGCGCGCCCACGGCCGGATCCACGCCGGGCTGATCTTTGTGTCCTTGGCCAAGGAGCCACCTGAGGATTTCGACCAGGTCGCCGAAATTTTCGAACCCTACCTGGCCCCGCATGATATTTCCCGCGCCAAGGTCGCCTACCAGCAGAACATCATCGAAGAGGGCAACTGGAAGCTGGTGATGGAGAACAACCGCGAGTGCTACCACTGCGATGGCCACCCGGAACTAGCCTGCTCGCTGTTCCCCACCTGGGGACTGACCGACGAGACCGTCCCTACGCATCTCGAAGAAGTCTGGGAACGCAACCAGAAAGCCCAGGCAGGGCTGGAAGAGCGCTGCCGCCGCTACGGGATCCCGTACGAAGTCGTCGAGGAGCTGGACACCCGCGTCGCGGGGATCCGCATTTCCCGTGAATCCCTGGATGGCGACGGAGAGTCCTTCTCCGCCGACGGGCACCGGCTCTCGAAGAAGCTGCTCGGCGAGCTGCGCGACTTCCGCTTGGGCCGCTGCTCCATGCACCTGCAGCCCAATAGCTGGTTCCATTTCCAGTCCGACCACGTGATCACCTTCGCCGCGTTCCCTATTAACGAGCATCAGACCCTGGTGCGCACCACCTGGCTCGTGGCCGACGATGCAGTGGAGGGCGACGACTACGATCTGGAGACGCTCACCCACACCTGGAAGCAGACGAATCTGCAGGACAAGGCCTTTGTCGAGCTCTGCCAGTCCGGAGCCAACAGCCCCGCCTACGAACCCGGCCCGTACATGAAGAGCGAATACCAGGTCGAAGCATTCATCAACTGGTACACGCAGCGCGTTTTGGAGCACCTGGCATGACCGGTACCGCCAAGCTCCTGAGCAGCGCCCAGCGCCTGCGCGGGCTGGAAATGCCCTGGAACAGGGTGCTCAGCAGCCAAGAAGGCCCGGCGAGCGCAGCCCGCGCACTGGGCCCCTGGCACCCCCAGGAATTCCTGGCCGAATGCGTGCAGACCATCGAGGAAGCCGGCGGGCTGATGACCTTCGTCTTCCGCCGCCTCGATGGCGCCCCGCTGGCATTCCGCGCAGGCCAGTACCTGAACATCGCCTTTCCCGTACATGGCGAAGACCAGGAGACGGTGGATCGCAGCTATTCGATTTCCAGCGCGCCCACCGTGCCCTGGACCTTCAATGTCAGCATCAAGCGCGACCCCAAGGGACTGGTCTCCACCTGGGCGCACGAGAACCTGCGTCCGGGCATGGTGCTGGACATGCTCGGCCCGGTCGGGGCCTTCCACCTAGGCGATTCCGACCGCCGCGCCCGCTTCCTGTTCCTGGGGGCCGGGGCCGGGGTCACCCCGATCATGTCGATGGTGCGCACCATCCACTCGCTGCCCGGCCAGGCCGATGTGGTGGTGCTCTGCCATGGCACCGTGCCCGGAGACTTCCCGTTCTGGCGCGAGCTGGAATACATCAAGCAGGTCGATCCGCGCATCAGGGTCTCCTACTCGCTGGGCAACCGCGAAAAACCCGCAGACTGGGACGGATACTCCGGACGGCTCACCGCTGAAATGATCGAGGCGGTAGCCCCGGATGCCAACGGCCGCAAGGTGTTCGCCTGCGGTCCGGAAGGATATCTGAACTCGGCCACCAAGCTGCTGCGCGAAGTCGGCGTGGATGACACCTCGGTGTTCATGGAGTTCTTCTCCGGCGACCGCAAGACGCTGCTCGAATACCAGGCAGAAATCGCACTGGCAGAGGGCATCGCGGAAGAAGTCGCCGAATCGGTGGAGGAGTTCTACGAGAGCCAGCCCCCGGAACTGAGCATGTACGAGCCGGACTATGACGAAACGGGCACCCTGGAGGCCGTCGGCCAAAAGCTGGTCGTGGTCGACTCCGATGCTCCGTTGCCGCCGGCCGAGCCGCTGGTCAGCGAAGAAGAGCCACCTGCCGCCTCCTCCTTCCCCACGGTGGGCGAGGGCGAGCTGACCATGACCTTCCTGCGGACCGCGATCAACGTCAAGATCAATTCGGATGAGCGCATCCTCGGGGTAGCCCAACGCGCAGGAGTGCGCATCGGGGCCAACTGCCAGGAAGGCATGTGCGGCTCCTGCAAGGTCGTCAAGCTCGAAGGGGACGTGGAGATGAACCACCAGGGCGGCATTCGCGCCCGGGAGATCACCGCCGGCAAGTTCTTGCCCTGCTGCTCCACCGCACAAACCGATCTGGTCATCGATGCCTAGGCATCGCGGCCACATCCTCCCGTACCGCCAGCAGTTGCTCCACCACACCATCAGTACTTAAGGAGTCCCCCATGTCTCAAACTTCACCTCGGGTAGTAATCATCGGAGCCGGAATCGTCGGCGCCAACCTGGCGGACGAACTTGTCCAACTGGGCCACACCAATACCTTGGTTATCGAACAGGGCCCGCTGGATATCCCCGGCGGCTCGACCTCGCACGCCCCGGGCCTGGTCTTCTCGTCCAACGGGTCGAAATCCATGACCGAATTCGCGCAGTACACCATCGAGAAGCTCGACTCGCTGGTGGGCGCCGACGGCCGTGGCTCCTACCTGCGCGTGGGCGGGCTGGAGATCGCCACCACCGAGGCGCGCTTGGCCGATCTGCATCGCCGCGCCGGATGGAACCGCTCCTATGGGGTGGAAGCGCACGTGGTCGACGCGGAGGATTGCCTGAAGAAGTTCCCGATGCTCAACCCCGAGCTGGTGCTCGGCGGCCTCTACACGCCGAACGACGGATTGGCCCTGGCCGCCAAGGGAACCCAATTGGTGATGGAACGCGCCAAGGCCACGGGCGTGGAATTCCGCGACCGCACGGTGGTCACCGATATCGAGCAATCCGGCGGAAAGGTCACCGCGGTCATCTGCGGCGAGGACCGCTTCGAGGCAGATATCGTAGTCTCCTGCGCGGGTTTCTGGGGCCCGAATATCGGAAAGATGGTGGGCACCGAGATCCCGCTGCTGCCTTTGGGACACCAGTTCGCCTGGACCACCCCGGCACCGAGCCTCGCGGGCATCAACGAACTGCCCAACGGCGCCAGCCGGCCGATCCTGCGCTACCAGGATCGCGATCTCTACTACCGCGAGTGGGGAGACCGCATCGGCATCGGCTCCTACGCGCACCGCCCGATGCCCGTGGACCTGGACACCCTGCGGACCTACAAGCCCGAGGAAATCACCTCCGAGCGGATGCCCTCCTCGCTGGACTTCACCCCCGAGGACTTCGCCGCCGAATGGGAAGCGACCAAGGAGCTGCTGCCGGATCTGCGCAATACGCAGATCCAGCGCGGCTTCAACGGGATCTTCTCCTTCACCCCGGACGGCGGTTCGCTGGTGGGCCAGTCCAAGGAGGTCGACGGCTTCTTCGTGGCCGAGGCCGTGTGGGTCACCCACGCGCCGGGCATCGCCAAGGCCGTGGCCGAGCTGATCACCACCGGGCAGTCGAAGACCGATTTGAGCGACTGCGACCTGAACCGCTTCGAGGACATGCAGACCACCAAGGAGTACGTCAGCGAAACCTCGCAGCAGAACTTCGTGGAAATCTACGATATCCGCCACCCGCTGGAGCCGCGGCTGAAGCCACGCAATGTGCGCACCAGCCCGTTCTTCTCCCGCCAGCAGGAACTGGGAGCCTTCTTCCTGGAAGGCACCGGCTGGGAGCGCCCGCACTGGTACGAGGCCAACGCCGCCCTGCTCGAGCAGCTGCCCGAGGATTGGGCCGCCCCGGCGCGCGATGACTGGTCGGACATGTTCCACTCGCCGATTGCCGCGGTGGAAGCCTGGAAGACGCGCACCGCCGTGGCGATGTTCGACATGACACCGCTCAAGCGCGTGGAGGTCACCGGCCCCGGAGCCGGGCAGATGCTCCAGGGCTTGACCACGGCGAATATGCTGCGCGCCCCGGGCATGGTCAGCTACACCCTGCTGCTGGACGCCGCCGGCGGCATCACCAGCGATATCACCGTGGCCCGCATCTCCGAAGAGCTCTACCAGGCCGGCATCAACTCGAATGTGGATGTCGCCTACCTCAGCCGGGAAGCCCGCAAGTTCAACGAGGCAAACCCGGGCCAGTGGGTCGCGGTACGCGATATCACGGCCGGGACTTCCTGCATCGGTTTGTGGGGGCCGTTGGCCCCAGAGGTGATGGCCAAGGTCAGCGAAGACGATATGAGCAACGAGGGGCTGAAGTACTTCCGCACCAAGCAGATCTCCATCGCCGGCATTCCGGTGACCGCGATGCGCCTGTCCTACGTGGGCGAGTTCGGCTGGGAGCTCTACGCCTCGGCGGATGTCAGCGCACGGCTCTGGGATGTACTCTTCGAAGCCGGCCAAGAGCACGGCATCATCGCCGGTGGACGCGAAGCGTTCAACTCCATGCGATTGGAGAAGGGCTTCCGCTCCTTCGGCACCGACGTGACCAGCGAGCACGAGCCGGAACAGGCAGGGCTCGGCTTCGCGGTCAAGGCCGCCAAGACCGTGGACTTCGCGGGCAAGTCCGCCCTGGCGGACCGCGCCGCCGCGGCCACCAAGCGGCTGCGCTGCCTGACCGTTGATGATGGCGTGTCCGTGGTTCTGGGCAAGGAACCGGTCTACGTGGACGGGGAACCGGCCGGCTATGTCACCAGTGCCACCTTTGGCTACACGGTGCGCAAGCCCATCGCCTACGCCTGGCTGCCGAAGTCGGTGCAGACCGGAGATGCGGTGCAGATCGAGTACTTCGGTAAGCCGATCGCCGCGACCGTGGTCGACGACCCGCTGTACGATCCGCAGATGGACCGGCTGCGCGGAGTTTCGCTGGCCACCTCGGCCAGCTAGCTGCTTCCAGCCATCGAGAGGCCGGGAAGCTGTTCGTTATGAACAGCTTCCCGGCCTCTTGCCGTATATACGTATATATAAGTACGAGACGCGCGCTGTGTTCTGGTTTCCGCCTCGTTTGATCATCAGTGGAACTACCCTGGGTAGCTCAAGACCGGGCTTCGTCGTTGGCATCCTGCGGGTTGGGCTACCGAGCACGTTAGGGCGTTCAGCAAATAACTTCACTCCGCCGGCGACGAAACAGCGGCATTACCTGAACATGCCATTCGCGAATAGACCTAGGGCGAGCATCATTGAGCGCATACTGCAGGATTCGCTGGGTTGAGGAGTCCTGTCGTCACGGCCTTCGGCAATACAGCACAGGGATTTTGCCCGCTGATAGTGGTGTCAATTTTATACTGTTAACGGTATAATATTGACATGAAGCAAAGCTATAGAGACATCTTGCGAGAGATCGCCTACGACAACTATGGCTACGTCACTGTCACCGGCGCCACCGACGCTGGTGTGCCGGCGGTGGAGCTGCCAAAACTTGCCGCCCGAGGCGGTTTGGAACACACCGGGTACCGCCTTTACCGGGTCACCGACATTCCACCAACTGACCACGATCAGTTCGCGGAAGCCACCTTGCGGGCGGGCGCCGATTCCCACCTGCGAGGAGAAACTGTCCTTGCCCTCCTGGGCCTGGCGGATGTGAACCCTCGAAAGATTACAGTTGGTACAACCCATCGCGTACGTCGAGCCATGCCTAGCTATATAAATCTCGTTCGAGCTTCCGTAGACACAAAAGTGACTCACTATCAGGGGATTCCGGCGCAACGGGTTGCCGAAGCCCTCATTGAATGCCGCGGACAAGTACCCGCATCACGACTACGAGACGCCGCGACCAGGGCCCGCGCCGAAGGACTTCTCACCTCTGCAGAATGGCGCCAGGTACGTAAGGAACTTTCCGTATGAAGTATCCAACCCCACCCGCAAATCTCACAGCGCTCAACCAGCGCATTAGAAACTTAGAAGGTGAGGAAAGCTTAGTCACCCGGCGACGCACCTCCATGGCACTGGTCATTGTCGGGCAAATGCTCCCCGGAGGATCCGTAAAAGGTGGAAGTGCTATGGCATTGCGATATGGCACTGGAACACGATTCACGCGTGACCTCGACGCCGCACGGGCCAGTGGACTGGCAAAGTTCCGCGATGATTTCGCAGATCGCCTCCTAGAAGGATGGGAGGGCTTCACCGGACGTCTTGTTGAAAAGAAGCAACTGAAACCCGCAGGAGTCCCGGCTTCCTATGTAATGAAACCCTTCGACGTCAAGCTCGACTACAAGGGTAAAGCATGGTGCACCGTCCCCTTTGAACTGGGCCACAATGAAATCGGCGACGCGGAACACCCCGTACTGGTTCTTGCTGAGAACCTTATCGACATGTTCACTTCTCTCGGCTTACCATCCCCAGCTCCTGTGCCGGTAATGCCAGCAGATCATCAAATCGCCCAGAAAATCCATGCATCTACCGCTCCTGGAAGTGACCGAGCCCGGGACCTCGTAGACCTTCAGCTGCTGGGCACCCAAGAGCAACTAGATCTCACGCAAGTACGATCAACCTGCGTCCGACTCTTCACTTACCGCAAAGCGCACCCTTGGCCACCTGTAGCGGTTGAAGAAACCGACTGGGAATCCCTCTATGCCGAAGCAGCAAATGGACTCAACGTAGCCGCTGATGTCATCTCCGCCGTTCAATGGGTCAACGAATTCATCGCCCAGATCGATCACGCCCCATCTACCACTTCTAACCCCCATTCTTCATCAACTGGGCCCAACCATTGAGCCGTGATGATGCGAAGCTCTCTCACTACCGCAGTAGACTTCGAGACTTGGTGTCCAATTTGTCCCAGTTCTACGTGGAGCTCATTCAACCGCATACACCTGGCTCATTTACAAGGTGGCGGCACTTCGAATTGCACTGCCCGTTGATCTGAACCACCCGCAACACGGCATGGGCCGTTTGCGGTGGGCAGGCCACGCCAACGCTCGAACGGCAAATATCTCTGGAACACAAAGAAAGCCGCTGCATCATCGGCCTTCCAAGCGATGATGCAGCGGCTATTTTTTCCAGCGCGGCGCCGGCGCCAGATCCCACTCCGGATCCAGGCCAACGCGCACCGTGAAGATACTATTGTTGCCTTGTACCTGCCGGTTCAACGTCCTAAGCAACCATGCGGGCTGGCTTGCCTTGCACTTGTGCCCTAAACGCTGGCGAACAGCTACCGGCGTCCGGCCATGGGAGCTCCTTTCGATGCGGCATTTTCAAGGGCGGCTAGCGCCGCCTGCGTTGCGTGCAGGATCAACAGGGCGGTGGTTACCGTGCCTACTCCCCCGGGCACCGGGCTCATCGCCCGGACCAGTGGCTGCACCGACTCCGCGTGAACATCGCCTACCAGCTGGCCATCCTCGGTGACATTGGTGCCCACATCGATGACTACCGACGAATCGCTGACCTCGTTGCCGGTGAGCAGGTTCGCCCGGCCAACCGCCACAACGGTCACCGCCGCGCCCCTGGTAATCTCGGCGAGATTGGTGGTTCGAGAATGGCAGATGCTCACCGTTGCGTCGCGCTGCAGCAAGAGCTGGGCGAGCGGTTTGCCCACCACCGCGGAACGGCCCACCACCGCAACGTGCTCTCCGGCGAGTGGGACTTGATAGTGTTCGAGGATTTCGATGACCGAACGTGCCGTAGCCGGCGCAAAGGCCGGCTGGCCCACGCTGAGCCTGCCCAGGCTCAGCGGGTTGGCTCCATCAATATCCTTGGCCGGGTCAATCAGCTGCACCAGGGAGGCCGGGTCAACCGATTCGGGCAGCGGCGTCTGCAGAATGATGCCGTGCACCGTCTCGTCTGCGTTCAAGGCCCGGATCGCTTGGGCAATCTCCGACTGGGTGCCGGTGGCCAAGTCGAGCACCTGGCAGTGAACTCCGAGCCGTTCGGCGGCGCGTTCAATGGAGCGCACATACCAGGACGTTGCCTCGTTGTCGGTTGCGAGCACCACCGCCACCCGGGCGGTGATCCCTTCGCTCGCCAGCCGCGAAACGAGTTGGCCGGTGCGTTCACGGATGGCTGCGGCCACCGGCTGTCCGGCGAGGCGTTGCGCGGTCATGCAGCCACCACCAAGCGGACCTGCGCGCTGAGTGCTTCTGCCGCCACGATCGCGTCGGCGGCTTGGCTGGCCACGAGGCTCAAGCGTTCGCGCTGTTCGGCTTCCTGTATTGCCGCAATATTCATTTCCAGCGTCACCAGCGCGGTACCCAGGGCGGCTCGCGCCGCTTCGGCGGCTGCAGCCACATCGCTGATCACCGATCGGTTTCCGATCTCGACCAAACGCTGGGCGAGCTCAATGACCACCGCGGAGGATTCAACGGTTGAGACCAACGGTGCGGCCGCGGCAATGGTGGCGCTTTGTATGGCCGCGGTGCGCGCTGCCTGTTGCTCTTCATCCTCCTTGGGCATCCTGTATGCATCGCCTAAGGCCCCGAACAATCGTTCGTCTTCCTGCGCCTCGAACAGCGCCGAACGCATCAGTACGCGTGCGTGTTTGGCGATCGGCTGAGCTTTGTCCTCGACCTCTCGGAATCGCGGTCCGGAGGTAAACTCGGCAACCATGGACACCAGCGCGGCGCCCTGGGCGGCGTGCAAGGCCGCGGCAGCACCTCCCCCCGGAGTAGGCGCCTTAGAAGCGAGCCGTTCAAGGTAGCTGGTGATAGTTTCGTTGGAGATCATTGGGTTTTACCCTCGCTCAGAATGCTTGGCTGTGGAGCCCTAGGCCAACCGGAGTGAAGATTTTGCGTCCGGGCCGGAGCAGCATGCAAGTGCAGCACCGGCCATTCGTGACGGTTATTCGCATGGCCTCAAGACCGTTGGATTTCGCGCGAATCAAGGGCAGCCTTGGGGCTCGACACAAAATCTTCACTTAGTATCCAATTGGTATATCAGGTTACCTTGAAGCCTAAAACACATGCCGAATGCAGGTCAAGAGTTTTTTGCTCCGCTTAGGAGAAAGCGGCCTCGAATGCCCCACTCCTGCCAGCGTGCGCCGAAGAGTGTACGCCGGATAAGCATCGCGCCCTTAGGTCCGGATCTAATCAATCCAGGCTTTGCCCATTTCCACGAGGAGCGATTGAAAGGCGTTTTCGGCCGGAGCCCGAACTCGATCCCGGCGTTGGGCGAGGACCACACTGCGCGGCGCAGCGGCTTCGCCCAGCGACAGGATCTTGACCCCTGGATGGTTGTTCATCACCGCGGACTTCGGGGCCAGGGCGATGCCCAATCCCACCGAGACCATGGCCTGCGCCTCCTGGTAGTCATTTGCCTGAAAGGAAATCTTCGGCGAAAACCCAGCGGCGTTACAGGTCCGCTCCAAAAGCTCCGCCACCTATGCTCATTCGCGCGGACGATCCGCTGCTCTTGCGCCGTATCTGCCATGTCGATCTCATCAAGCTTTGCCAAAGGATGCTCTACCCCAACCACAAGTACCGTCGGCTCGGTGAACAGCGTCGTCAGCTCGAAATCCGCACGATTCAACTTGTGCCACTCATACTCCCAGAGCAACCCCAAGGAAATTTCCGCCTTGGAGAGCAGCGAAATGAGCTCTTCCAATCGGGTACTGCGCACATCGAGATTGACCGAGGGGTACAACTTGCGGAAGCGGCTGATCACCAGCGGCATGAACGAGCTTCCGAGTGTAGGAAAAGTCCCCAAGCTCAGGCTTCCGCTTTTCAATCCCGCCAGTTGGTCCAGGTCTGCGACTGCGGCATCCATCTACTGCAAGATGCGCCTCGCGTGGGATGCGAGAACATGACCCGCGTCGGTAGGAGTCATGCCGCGCGCGTGGCGCTGCAGCAGAGGCTGACCGACCTCTTCCTCGAGCTTGCGCAGCTGCTGGGATCAGGGCTCTGGACATCGGTAGAAAATTAATGAGTCGCCGCTAAGCCCTTCACCCGATACCGCAACACCCGATCCGT
>NZ_PCPW01000014.1:0-116814 GCF_002979835.1 Arthrobacter sp. MYb221
TATTGGGTGGCTCCGAACTGCAATAACGGGTGGCTCTGAATCTCAATATTGGTGGCTCTCAAAGAGTCAAATATTCATCATTCCTGCGGTATTCAATCGTGCCGCTAGTTCCTGCCCGAGCTTGCTGGAACCGTCTCCAACGGCTATTACCGCGACCGGGCGAATTCACAATACGGGATACCCCGAAGGCAATAAACCGCAAACTTCCCCAGCGCGAATCAAGATATTTTCACTACGTAGCCCTAATTACTTTTCCAAAGGGACTGCTGGTCCCCAACGGCAATAACGCTGGCTCCAATAGGCAACGTTGCGGGGTCCCCAAACCTACTAATATTCAACACTAACGAGTTCTCAAAACATGATCGTCGTTTGCCCGGCAATTCGTTGGCACGCCTTCAATCGTCAGGAATCTGTTGGCGTGCATGGAGATCAGCCGACGTGCGGCCAGAAAATTGCCCACTGGCGGACAATTAATGCGACATCCTAATAAACCACCGCATTCGCTGAGTGAATGATCAAAGCCCGCCGTCTTATTAGCGACCACCTTCAACAAAGGTACTTCTGATGACCGTCTCATTATATGAAGGCAATGCGCCACCCAGATGGTCGGCGCCTCCCCTTTCATTGCATCTATCAGACATGGCCAAATTAGAGCAGACAACGATTTGAACTCTCATTGCTTCTCCCATCGCCACGCGCTCACGCCCGAAGCAACCATCAGATTGTTCCAAGTGCACCTTGGTCGGCATAGAACCTAGCTCGTTACCGCTGGTCCTTCTGCCCGGTGACCTTGTTCAAGGACATTCGATATGGCAGTAGTTCTGGGCCCTGAAACTTACTTCAATCAGAGGTGCAGGTACCGCTCTCGCATATCCACAATTACGCGAACAACGAGCACGCTACTGTCAGATCCGAAGCTGAACACTTGAGCCATTATCTGCGTGAATCAAATCAACGGTTTCAACATCGCCGGATGAGAAGAGAATTCAGCTGCAAGGATTCCTAGATCAAACAAGTTACATCGGACCGTTTTCGGTTTAGGAAAGTCACTACTGGTTCAATGAGGTCAAGTTTGGGTGACGCTCGCATTCTGGGCAAGAACTGATTCGGTTCACGGTGTTCCGCCTTTCCGTTTTTGTGTTTTCACGGGTCACCGCTGATCTGTTTCCTCGACTGACATGCTTGCAGCATCTCTGGTCTGGTTGACTCCTTCCTTCTAAGTGCCCAGCATGGCCTGTGCGCAGCCCCTCAGAAGCCATGTACGCCCTAGGCTGAGGTCTCCTCCAATTCTGGTCAGTTCGACCGGCTGAAGCGCTTACAAGGATCATTCGGTGTATCCGGCTTGCTGCGCGTAGGCGGATAAAAAAAATGGTGTCGGGTATGTTTCACGTGAAACATACCCGACACCGCAAGAGCAAGTGGCTACTTCTTCAAGTCCGGATCTAGGACTTCCATAATTCTATTTAGGTCCTCCACCGAGGCAAACTCGATGCTGACTTTACCTTTTTTGGTACCCAATTGAATCTTGACGCTAGTGTCCAAACGATCAGCCAACGACGTCGCCAAAAAATCCAGCCGCTCGTTACGCTGGTTCTCACGTGCCTTAACGGTCTTCTTAGCTGGCTTGTCGCCGCTAAGGGCCACTGCCTCCTCCGTAGCGCGAACGGACAATCCTTCATTGACGATTCGTTGAGCAAGTTGCTCAATTGCTTCTCCATTGGATAAACCGAGCAGTGCACGTGCATGCCCGGCCGACAATACGCCGGCGGCCACTCGTCGCTGCACCAGGGCAGGCAGTTTCATCAGCCGGATTGTGTTCGAAATCTGCGAGCGTGATCGCCCAATACGATCCGAAAGTACTTCCTGAGTGCAATTGAATTCTTCAAGAAGCTGCTGGTAAGCCGCGGCCTCTTCAAGTGGGTTGAGCTGCGAACGGTGAAGATTCTCAAGGAGTGCATCACGAAGTAGGTCGGTATCCAGCGTATCTCGGACGATAGCCGGAATCGTAGACAGTCCTGCGGCCTGAGTCGCCCTCCAACGACGTTCACCCATGACCAGTTCATATGGTGCATCGTTGTCTTCTCGCGAGGGACGAACAACAATTGGCTGGAGCAGGCCAATTTCCCGAATCGAATGGATGAGTTCATCCATGTGTTCCTGGTCAAAATTCGTTCGGGGTTGTTTACGGTTCGGATGAATCTGGTCAACGTTGAGTTCAGCAAAACGAGCTCCCGGTACGTCTACCAAGCCATTTGCCGGCTCCTCCAGCACCCCTCCCCGGTCGTTACTCTGCGGGACAGGTTCAGTCTTGCGCGGAGCGACGGTCGTGTTGAGTCCAGGCATCGCCGCCCGAGGCTTCTTCGCACTCTTTGCAGGTGCCGCTTTTGGCGCAGAGGAAGCCGACTTGCGTCCCGGCTCAAAGAACATGTCTACAGGACGAGCTGTCTTCGTCTTGCTCTGGTCGGAGGTAGGTATCGATGTTTCACGTGAAACATCGTCTTTAATCTCTGCCACAGCCCCGGATGGCGAACTGGAAATCAGCGCACCAAGCCCTCTGCCTAAGCCACGCTTCTTGTCAGCCATATAGCGGCACTCCTTTTCATCCAAATTCTCAACCCACGACTAGTCTACTGTTTACGTGAGTAACTAGGGGGATGTTGACAATTTTCCTTTTAGGGAGTCATGGGTCTATTGAAGATGAAACTTCTATCCTAAAAACAACGAAAAACAAGTGAATTCCAGATCTTGTTGTCTAGAACGTTCTGTCTTAGGATTTTACCGCTCGTTCGGCGATCTCTATGGCTGCCTCCATATAAGACAACGCGCCGGTGGAGCTCGGGTCGTAAGTAATTACGGTCTGCTGGTAACTCGGGGCTTCCGAGATGCGTACAGATCGAGGTATGACGGCGCCGAGAACTTGCTCTGGGAAATGTTCCCGCACTTCGTTGGCTACCTGTGCCGCCAAATTGGTCCGGCCGTCATACATGGTGAGCAGTATCGTGGAAACAGTTAATTTTGAATTCAAATGCTTTTGAATCATCTCAATATTCTTCAAAAGCTGGCTCAGACCCTCCAACGCGTAGTACTCACACTGAATTGGGATGAGCACTTCCCTGGCAGCCACAAATGCGTTGACAGTCAATAGGCCCAAGCTCGGCGGGCAGTCTATGAATACGTAGTCCAGACGAGGAAGTCCCTTGCGTTGACGAGTGCGCGCATAGTCATCCAATGCTCGCTGCAACCGCTGCTCTCGGGCCACCAAAGAAACTAATTCAATTTCAGCACCCGCAAGATGAATAGTTGCCGGGGCCACTTCCAATGTGGGTAGCTCAGGGCAAGTCGCAATGACATCTGCCAAAGGAAGATCATTGATAAGTACGTCGTAAATGCTATCGACTTCCGAATGATGCTCAATACCTAGAGCTGTCGATGCATTGCCCTGCGGGTCGATATCGATTACCAGAACGTTCAGACCACTCTTGGCCAAACCCGCCGCAAGGTTAACTGCCGTCGTCGTCTTGCCCACTCCACCCTTTTGGTTGGAGATAGTGAGGTATCGAGTCTTCGGCGGCGTTGGGACTTCTCGCTCCGAAATCGCTTCGCGGCGCCTATGTTCATTGGCCAGCTGACTAGCTAACGGCGAAGAAGAATCATTAAAGTCAAAAACGTTGCTCGACGAACCTTTAGCCTTGGACAAAGGTGAAACTCCTCCTCGTGAATTGATGCGTTCAAAATCCATGAACCCACCGACGATGTTTCACGTGAAACACACGAAAACAAACGTCTTAGTATGCGTTCAAGCTGAATCTCGAAAGATACTCAGGTCTTGGGTTATTCCGCATCTAAAGCTACTTAAAGACTAACGCCTAAGTATTAGCCAACCTTGATTTGAACCACCGTGGTGACTTCTTCCAGCATGTCTTCACCGACAGTGACTACCTTAGTTTCGGTGCCACCAAGCTTGCGGATGACCTTCTGCGCCTTATCAATTTCTTCTGCGGCGGAACGTCCCTTGATGGCGATAAGGTCACCTTGCCCGTGCAGCAGTGGGATGGTCAGGCCTGCGAGGTTACTCAACGCCGAGACCGCTCGGGCAGTCACGTAACGGGCATTGATGGTCTCAGTCATCTGCTCGGCGCGTCCACGCATCACGGTCACATTGTCCAGACCGAGGTCGTCGATGACTTCTGTCAGCCAGATGCAACGGCGTTCTAAGGGTTCAATCAGCGTCAGCTTGAGATCCGGACGTGCGATGGCCAAGCACAGGCCAGGAAGGCCCGCACCGCTGCCTACATCGGCTACTTCAGCATCGCGCTCCATCAACGACTCGATCACGGCGCAGTTGAGCACGTGGCGGGACCACAGACGAGGGACTTCACGCGGGCCAAGCAGCCCTCGTTCAATGCCTGACGTAGCAAGGTGCGCTACGTAGCGCTTAGCAAGATCCAGTCGGTCACCGAAAATCTTTTCGGCAGCTACGGTCTCCGCTGCTGTAAGGCTGAGGTCCTCAGTCATTGCATAGTTCCTTTGAACGATTGAAAACGCGCGGTGCGAATTACTTAGTTATCCAGCGTCGATACGACGATGTGGCGACGGGTGGATTCACCTTCGGATTCCGAATGCAGTCCAGCATCCGCAATGACATCGTGAACAAGTTTGCGTTCGTACGCGCTCATCGGCTCGAGGTGTACTGGCTGTCCCGACTTTCGCGCCTCGGCGATGGCTTCCGTGGCTAACTGCTGCAGTTCTTCGGCACGGTTTGAGCGATACCCGGCAATGTCCAAGACTAAGCGTGAACGCTCGCCAGTGGCATTGAGAACAGCCAGGCGGGTTAGCTCCTGCAGTGCATCGAGTACCTCACCGTCCTTGCCTACGAGGCTGTTCAGGTCGGTGGTGGCTTCCTCGGCGACGATGGAAATGTACGTTCGTCCGCCACGGATTTCGATGTCGATGTCGCCATCGAGATCGGCAATATCCAACAGTTCCTCTAGGTAGTCCGCGGCAACATCGCCTTCGTCGACTACCTCTTCATTTTGCTCGACCTGGTCGGTCAGCTCAGATACTTCGGTGTTCTCAGTTGCAGTCATGACTACTTCTTCCGGCGATTCTTACGCTTTGGCTGCTCGCGCTGGCCCTTAGGTTCTTCGATCGCTGGGGTCTCGGACTCATCCAGCTTCTTCTGTCCCACAGGAGGCAAACCCTTGGCAGCGCGACGAGCGTTGAGTTCGCGTTCTGCCTCAGAGCCTGGAGTTGGGTTGTTGCGAATGACCCAGAACTGCTGTCCCAAGGTCCAAAGGTTCGATGCGGTCCAGTAGATCAGCACGCCGATTGGGAAGTTAATACCACCGATGCCGAAGACCAGAGGCAGGATGTAGAGCATCATCTTCTGCTGCTGCATGAACGGGCCCTGCAGGGCTTCCTGGCTCATGTTCTTGGTCATCAGCTGGCGCTGGGTGAAGAACTGCGAGGCGGTCATCGCGAGGATCATGATGACCGCAACGATGATTACTGCCCAGTTGATGGCACCGGAATTGATGGTGCCCAAGAAGGTCTCGGAAAGCGGTGCCCCAAGGATCGAGGACTGGTCGAAGCTGCGGATATGGTCAGCGGACAAGGCACCGATTGAACGGCCGTCATCGCTGGCACGGGAAGCTTCGTTAAGCACGCGGAAGAGGGCGAAGAAGAATGGCATCTGCACGAGCAGAGGCAGGCAGGAAGACAGTGGGTTGGTCTTGTGCTTCTTGAACAGCGCCTGCTGTTCTTGCACCATGGCCTGACGCGACATCTGGTCGGTCTTGCCCTTGTACTTCGCCTGGAGCTTGCGCAGGTCGGGCTGCAGCGCCTGCATCGCACGCTGGCTCTTGATCTGCTTGACGAAGACCGGAATCAGCAGTGTACGGATGAGCAGAACCAGGAAGATGATGGACAAGGTCCAGGTCACTCCCGAGCCCTCGTCCATACCCATGATGGTGAACAGTTCGTGGAAGGCCCACAGGACCCACGACACGGAATACGTGAACGGAGTCAATATGGTGTCTAGAAAGTTCATTAGCGGTCAAGCTCCTTGTGGCCGCTATCCGCGGCGTCTTCATCGTCGGGAATCACAGGATGATTCAGAACTATGATCCTCGGCAGTTTACCTTCGGGCCAAATCCGTGGACCCTCCGGAACGTGGTCTACGCCGCCGTGGGAAAATGGATTACACCTCAGAACCCGCCAGGCAGTCAAGACGATACCTTTGACGGCACCGTGCTGAGTCACCGCTTCGAGCCCATAGGCAGAACAGCTAGGAAAGTATCGGCATACATCGCCATAAATTGGCGAGATGATCTTTCGGTAGAACTTAAGAAACCCGATAAGAAGATTGCGTGGAATATCAATGATGAACCACACAGGTCCGGTTCGGAAAGTTAAGTCCTTACGCATCAGCGGACCTCTGTTTTACGAAGCACGGATGCGAAAGCAGTGTTGACCTGTGATCGCAGCTCTTCCCAAGAGAGCTCAGCAGCTCCAGGCAGGGCACGAACGACGATATCCAGGTTTCCATCCACGCGCCTAAGCTCGTGGGCAACTTCGCGCATGCGACGTTTCGCCAGGTTCCGCTTAACCGCAATTCCCACTGCCTTGGAGACAATAAATCCAAACCGGTCCCCCATGACCCCTTCGGGGCGAGGGCGTGCATATAGCACGACGTTCCGGCGTCCGCTTCGGGCGCCGGAACGTACAGTGACTGTAAGGTCTTGCGCTAAGCGCAATCGCTGATTCTTTGGCAACATTTTTGGCCTAGACGGATCTAGTTGAGTCCATCAGAACTATGCAGCCAAAAGCTGATCCACAAATTTATGCGGAAAGCTCGGTGCGGCTCTTGCCGCGACGAGCCGAAAGAATTGCGCGACCCGCACGGGTACGCATACGAAGACGGAAACCGTGCTTCTTAGCACGACGACGGTTGTTTGGCTGAAAAGTCCGCTTGCTCACGGTGACACTCCAAGAATTTTAAGTGATGCGCCGTACCCGCTACTAGCTAGCTGGATAACAACAGGCTGACGCTCGTTCTTTATAAAATGCGTGATTTCGCGGGCTCTTCTAAAAACTGAGCAGGTCACAAAACGCACACATAGGACTGAATAACGATAGGAAAATTTGAGCCGTAGGTCAAATTGGCGCGCGGTAACAGCGCCCCTGTGAATATCAGAGCGCTGCCTGTGAATAATCTACCCCAAACTTGTGGATTACGACAGCTTTCAACGAAAGACACCTCACATTCTGACGCGAAAAACCACGTCAAAGCGGCCCTCAAAAGCCTAGATTTCAAGGGAAAAGACGTTTTCCACAGCCAAACTGCTAACTTTTTCCACCAGACTGTGCATAACCATGTGGATAGTGGATAGAATCAGTGGTGATAGCGTCGCCAGAATGGCGAAAACAAAGCCGAAAATCGGGTTTTGTGTGATCAACATTGCATTAAATGATGGAAGTGGGACGCCCTTAGTGAGTAGCGACGAGACCAATAGTATTGGGAGCTCCTGGCGTCAAGTCATCCGCAAGATCGAAGACGACGATCGGGTTAAAGCCCGCCACCGTCCGTTTGTGTCCTTAGCCAAGCCCCAGGGTCTCATCGGAAGTACCCTTCTTGTTGCAGTGCCAAATGACCTCACCCGTGACATTCTGCAGACTCAACTACGCGAGCCGCTGGATCAAGCACTGCGCGAAGTCTTCCAGGACGATATTCGTTGCGCGGTAAGCGTCGACCTGTCTCTGGCCGAAGACGTCGAACAGCCGGTCGAGGAAAAACCAGCACCTGTTTCCACCCCAGCCCCGGTTCCGGAGACTCCCGGCCCACGCCCACAGCCGGCGCCCCAGCCGACTCCCCCCTCAAATTCCCAAGAGTTCGGTCGCCTGAATCCGAAGTACATATTCGATACCTTCGTGATCGGCTCTTCGAATCGATTTGCGCATGCGGCCGCCGTTGCCGTTGCCGAAGCGCCGGCGAAGGCCTACAACCCGCTATTCATCTACGGCGATTCTGGTTTGGGTAAGACGCACCTACTTCATGCGATTGGGCATTACGCGCGTCACCTCTACAAGGGCATTCGTGTTCGCTACGTGAATTCCGAAGAATTCACCAACGATTTCATCAACTCCATCCGTGATGACGAGGGTGCCAGTTTCAAACAGACCTACCGCAACGTCGACATTCTGCTGATTGACGATATTCAGTTCTTGGCAAATAAGGACGCGACGCAAGAAGAGTTCTTCCACACCTTCAATGCCCTGCATAATCACAACAAGCAGGTAGTGATCACCTCCGACTTGCCGCCGAAGCAGCTCCAGGGCTTTGAAGATCGAATGCGTTCACGCTTCGAATGGGGTTTGCTTACCGATATCCAGCCGCCTGAATTGGAAACTCGAATTGCGATCTTGCGCAAGAAGGCGGATGCGGAGAACCTTTCTGCCCCGGGCGACGTGATGGAATACATTGCTTCACGCATCTCTACGAATATCCGTGAGCTCGAGGGTGCACTCATTCGAGTGACGGCCTTCGCCTCATTGAATAACCAGCAAGTAGACCTTGCCCTGGCCGAAACCGTTCTGAAGGATTTGATCAGCGCCGACGGTGCCCAGGAGATCACGCCCTCAACCATCATCAAGCAGACCGCCGAATACTTCGGACTGAGCATTGATGAGCTCAACAGTAAGTCACGTACTCGAACGCTGGTCACTGCACGTCAGATCGCGATGTACCTCCTGCGGGAATTGACCGATATGTCTCTGCCGAAGATCGGTGCCGAACTCGGTGGACGTGACCATACCACCGTGATCCATGCCGATCGCAAGATTCGTGAACTGATGGCCGAACGTCGTGCGATCTTCAACCAGGTGACAGAACTGACAAACCGCATCAAACAAAGCCAGCGCGAGCACTGATTCACGAAAACCACAGCTGTGGATAAGGCTGTGGAGTAGTTGGAGACAACCTGCGCATAACAAGCACCTCGAGTGTGGACTGCGAAAAGAGTGACACTGAGTTTCAACAGGGCACTGGAACTGAGTGTCACTCCCAGTCACAGATTGTTCACATGCACAATTGGTTCAATCTATGGGATCGCGGCGGTTATCCACAGTATCCACAGGGGTTATTAACACTACTTCCTTTAAACACTTATTCATCCAAATAACGAGACCTCTCCCCGATACACCCGTTTTGAACGATTTTTTGTTCATAAGTTCGCTGCACTGCACACCTCGGAATCTTCTATGAAGCTTCATGAGGAAAGTCGTGGCAAGATTAAGTGGAGATATCGTGTAGCTACCTGCTCTATGCTTAAGAACTTGGCGGGAAACAAGCTTCTTGGCCTGACTTAAGACTTATGGGTTCCGAAAGGCGGATTTTTCGTGAAGTTCAGCGTTGAAAAGGATGTATTGGCAGACGCCGTTTCTTGGACCGCAAGGTCTCTAGCGCAGCGTCCACCATCTCCAGTACTTGCTGGCATTTTGATCACTACCCATGAGGGCATCGTTCGCCTTGAGGGATTTGATTACGAGATCTCATCCCATATTGAAATACCTGCCGATATAGCAGAACAGGGTGAAGTGCTGGTTTCTGGCAAGCTTCTTGCAGAAATTACCCGATCTTTGCCTAATTCAACGGTGACGCTGGAAACCGATGGCACGAAGATTACGGTTTCCTGCGGCCGTTCTCGTTTCCACTTGGCAACCATGCCCGTGGATGAATACCCGACGCTTCCTGCGCTTCCAGAAGTTGCGGGAACCATTAATGGACAAGCTTTCTCCGAAGCCGTATCGCAGGTCATCGTTGCTGCGTCCAAAGATGATACTCTTCCGGTTCTTACCGGCATCAAGGTAGAAATCGTAAACGATCTCATTACCTTCCTGGCTACCGACCGTTACCGCTTGGCGATGCGCGAACTGAACTGGTCCCCTAACCAGCCAGAAGTTTCTACCTCATTCTTGATCAAGGCGAAGACCTTGAGTGAAGTCGCGAAAACACTTTCGAGCGCCGGTGATTTGAAGCTGGCTATCAGCCCTAACGGCGAAATGATTGGTTTCGAAAGCGCCAATCGCCGAACCACCTCGCTGCTGATCAATGGCGACTATCCAAAGATTCGTTCGCTGTTCCCGGACAACACCCCCATCCATGCGACCGTTCGTACCAGCGATCTAATCGAAGCAGTACGCCGCGTCTCGGTGGTTGCCGAACGTAATACTCCGGTTCGCATGGCTTTCACCGATGGTCAGCTGACCCTGGATGCGGGAACCGGCGAAGATGCCCAGGCCGAAGAGGCGATCGTTGCTTCGCTTCGGGGTGAAGACATCACCGTGGCGTTCAACCCCACATTCCTGAGCGAGGGCCTAGGCTCCTTCAATACCGACTACGTGCGGTTCTCCTTCACCAGCGCACCTAAACCTGCGATGATCACCGGTCAGAAGCAGATCGACGAAGACGATCAGGACCAGTACCGGTACCTGGTCATGCCAGTTCGATTGCCAAACTCGAACTAGCAACAACCTCGCGGTGGATGGCCTGGCCATCCACCGCTTCGCAGCTTCCAGGACTCTCGGTGTATATCTCGCAGCTTTCCCTCACGAGCTTTCGCTCGTACGTGCAGGCCGACGTGCAACTTGCCCCGGGCATTAATGTACTGGTCGGCCCCAACGGTGTGGGCAAAACCAACATTGTTGAGGCCGTCGGCTATCTAGCGAATCTTTCCTCGCACCGGGTCAGTAGCGATGCCCCATTAATTCAATTCGGGTCCGAACGAGCACTGATCCGCGGCACCTTGCACCGCGGTTCCCAGACCTCCTCGCTCGAGGTCGAAATTACCAGCGGCAAGATCAACCGTGCCCGAATCAATCGGGCCAATCCGGTGCGAGCACGTGAAATTCTTGGACTCGTTCGAACCGTCCTGTTTGCTCCCGAGGACCTTGCCCTGATCAAGGGCGACCCCTCGAACCGTCGCCGCTTCCTGGACGAGATGCTCATCTCCCTGCGGCCCATCGAAGCCGGCACCAAAAACGACTACGAGCGAATCGTGAAGCAGCGCAATGCGTTGCTCAAATCGATCCGCGGGAAATCCAAATTGAATTCCTCGCAGGAAAGTACCCTGCAGGCTTGGGACATGCAGCTTGCGAACTGCGGGGCACGCCTCATCCGGGGACGGCTGAACGTCTTGGCGCTGCTGCGTCCGTACATGGAGGCCGCCTATGCGGACCTCGCCGATGGCAAGAAGCACGCCGGTGCAATCTATCGCTCCTCGCTCGAGGGAGAGAACGATGAGAATTCGCTTCCCGCCAACGATCTCGAGGCAATGGCCCAGGACGAGATTCGGGAATTGTTGCTGAATTCCATCGAGGCAAACCGATCACGTGAATTGGATCGCGGAATTTCTCTCTTCGGCCCGCATCGCGACGATCTGACCTTGACCTTGGGGGCGACCCCGGCGAAGGGCTACGCCTCACATGGCGAAACCTGGTCGTTTGCGCTCGCTTTGCGTTTGGCAGCCTACCGAGTCTTTGGCGATGACGATCCGCGAACCGGCTCGGGTCCAATCCTGATCCTCGATGATGTCTTTGCTGAGCTGGATGCGACTCGACGAGACAGGCTGGCTCATATTGTGTCCGGTGCCGAACAAGTTCTTGTCACGGCCGCGGTTGCCGCCGATGTCCCCGAAGCTTTGAAGGGGCATTTTTTCCAAGTCAGCCCCGGCCAGGTCAGCGATGTCTGAGGAAGAGCTCGACTCAGCCAAGGCGCTGCTCAATCGCATGCGCAAGCTTGCCGAGGAACGCGGAGAGCCGAGAATCGATGCGGCCCGAATGGAGCGGGTGAAGAAACGGCAGGCCGCTCGTCGCGGATTTGCCGCTCCCAAGGGCACCGCAAGCGAAGGATCTGCCCGTGACCCGCATGCCATCGGCGAAATCGTCAACAGAATGTCCAAATCCCGTGGCTGGAATACGCAAGTCGCCGTCGGTTCGGTACTTGGCCGGTGGGCAGAACTTGTCGGAGAAAACGTTGCGGCGCACTGCAAACCAGAATCCTTTGAAGATACGGTCGTCGTCGTGCGCTGCGATTCAACTTCCTGGGCCACGCAGTTACGCCTACTCAGCCATCAAATTTTGAAGAAAATCGATGCCGAACTAGGCCCTGGGATCGTGACTGTCATCAAGGTTCTGGGGCCAAACGCTCCATCGTGGCGGCACGGAATGCGTTCGGTCGCCGGACGTGGACCGCGAGACACCTACGGCTAAAAATGCTGGCACGGCATATGGCGCTCTAACGGACCCGGTGGCTGACTCCCCCCTCACCGGATCGCCCTCAACCGCTCAGAGAGACGGTTCTGTGGCTGCTACAGCCGATTTGAGCTTCAGGATCCCTATATATTTTGCTAAACGCGGTAGAATTAGCGGTAGTGAATGCGCGTTGTGCAGGTACGCCCTGCGCTCGTTGCACCCGACCATGATTTCTTGATACGCACCTCACTCAGGAGCGGCAGGGAATCGCGCGCCAAATTCGAGGAGTTCGTAGCACAAGTGTCTACCGAAAACGCTTCACCGCAGGAACCGGCCGAAAGCCAAGTACCCGCGGAATCGATGACTTCCAAAGTCGAACACACCTATGGCGCCCAGGACATTACCGTCCTCGAAGGACTCGAAGCGGTACGCAAACGTCCGGGCATGTACATCGGTTCCACCGGTCCACGAGGCCTGCACCACCTGGTATACGAGGTCGTCGATAACTCCGTCGATGAGGCATTGGCAGGCTACTGCGACACCATCGACATCACCTTGCAGGACGATGGTGGTGTCCGTGTCGAGGACAATGGACGTGGCATTCCCACCGACATGCACCCAACCGAAGGCAAACCTGCCGTAGAGGTCGTCATGACGATCCTGCACGCCGGCGGCAAATTTGGCGGAGGCAGCTACGCGGTTTCCGGCGGTTTGCACGGTGTGGGCATTTCCGTGGTCAACGCCCTCTCGCGCCGCGTCGATACCGTGGTTCGCCAGAAGGGCCATGCCTGGCGGATTTCCTTTGCCAACGGTGGGGTCACCACGCAGCCGCTGACCAAGGGCGAAGAAACCGACGTCACCGGCACCACCCAGACGTTCTACCCGGACCCGGAGATCTTCGAGACCGTAGAATTCGATTTCGAAACCCTGCGTGCCCGCTTCCAGCAGATGGCGTTCCTGAATAAGGGATTGCGTATCCGCCTGACCGATGAGCGCGTCGTCGAAGAGGTCGAAGCAGAGGTCGAGGAAGAGCGTGAGAACCAGGTAGTCAAGCCCCGCGTGGTCGACTACCTGTACAAGGACGGCCTGCTGGACTATGTCAAGCACCTGAACTCCGCCAAGAAGGTCGAGCTGGTCCACGAGGAGGTCATCGCCTTCGAGGCCGAAGACACCGCCCGCGGCATCAGCGTTGAAATCGCCATGCAGTGGACCAGCGCCTACTCGGAATCGGTGCACACCTACGCGAACACCATCAACACCCATGAAGGCGGAACTCACGAAGAAGGCTTCCGCGCGGCGCTGACCGGGCTGCTCAACCGGTACGCCCGCGATAACAAGATCCTGCGCGAGAAAGACGACAACCTCTCCGGGGATGATGCCCGCGAAGGGTTGACGGCGGTGCTTTCGGTGAAGCTTTCCGAACCGCAGTTCGAAGGCCAGACCAAAACCAAGCTGGGCAACTCGATGGCCCGTGGCTTCGTCCATGGTGTGGTCAACGACGAACTGGGCGACTGGTTCGAACGCAACCCGAACGTGGCCCGCGATATCATCCGCAAGGCCCAGCTCGCCTCCCAGGCCCGCATGGCGGCCCGCAAGGCGCGCGACAATGCGCGCCGCAAGTCGCCGATGGAATCCTTCGGCATGCCCGGCAAGCTCTCGGACTGCTCCTCGAAGAACCCCGCCGAGTGCGAGGTGTTCATCGTCGAGGGTGACTCCGCAGGCGGCTCGGCCAAGCGTGGACGCGACCCGCACACCCAGGCCATCTTGCCGCTGCGCGGCAAGATCCTGAACGTCGAGCGTGCCCGCCTGGACCGCGCGCTGGGCAACGCCGAGGTGCAGGCGATGATCACCGCCTTCGGCACCGGCATCGGCGAAGAGTTCGACATGGCCAAGCTGCGCTATCACAAGATCGTGCTGATGGCCGACGCCGACGTCGACGGCCAGCACATCACCACGCTGCTGCTGACGCTGATCTTCCGCTTCATGCGCCCGCTGATCGAACACGGCTACGTGTACCTGGCCAGCCCGCCGCTGTACCGCATCAAGTGGACCAACGCGGCCCACGAGTACGTCTTCACGGACCGCGAACGCGATGACGCCCTGGTCAAGGGCGCCGCCGCGAATAAGCGCATCCCGAAGGAAAACGGCATCCAGCGCTACAAGGGCCTGGGCGAGATGGACTACTCGGAGCTGTGGGACACCACCATGGATCCGGCCCATCGTGTTCTGCGCCAGGTGGCCATGGACGATGCGGCCGCCGCGGACGAGGTCTTCTCCGTGCTGATGGGCGAGGACGTAGAGTCCCGCCGCAACTTCATTCAGCAGAACGCCAAGGACGTGCGCTTCCTGGATATCTAACGCGCGCTCCGCGCAGCGAAACGATAACCAGTAACGAATTTTGACTTGTAAAGGGATGAAATGAGCGACGAGCAAACCCCGGGGAACGAACCGTTGGACGGGGAAATCGTGCCCGCACTTGAGGGCCACGACAAGATCGACCAGATCGATCTGCAGACCGAAATGCAGCGGTCCTACCTTGACTATGCGATGGCCGTGATCGTGGGCCGTGCGCTGCCCGACGTGCGCGACGGGCTGAAGCCGGTGCACCGCCGCGTGCTGTACGCAATGTACGACGGCGGCTACCGCCCCGAGCGTTCGTACAACAAGTGCGCCCGCGTGGTTGGCGAGGTCATGGGCCAGTACCACCCGCACGGCGACACCGCGATCTACGATGCGCTGGTCCGGCTGATCCAGGACTGGGTCATGCGCTACCCGCTGGCTTTGGGCCAGGGCAACTTCGGTTCCCCGGGCAACGATGGCGCCGCCGCCCAGCGTTACACCGAAACCAAAATGGCCCCGCTGGCCATGGAAATGGTCCGCGACATCAACGAAGACACCGTTGATTTCCAGGACAACTACGACGGCAAGAACCAGGAACCAACGGTGCTGCCGGCACGGTTCCCGAACCTTCTGGTCAACGGCTCCTCGGGGATCGCGGTCGGCATGGCCACCAACATTCCGCCGCATAACCTGCGCGAGGTCGCCGAGGGCGTGCAGTGGTACCTGCAGAATCCCGAGGTCACCCGCGAAGAACTGCTTGCCGCGCTGATGCAGCGGGTGAAGGGCCCGGACTTCCCATCCGGCGCGATGATCCTGGGCACCAAGGGCATTTCGGATGCCTACCGCACCGGCCGCGGCTCGATCACCATGCGCGCCGTGGTCAACGTCGAGGAAATCCAGGGGCGCGCCTGCCTGGTTGTCACCGAACTGCCGTATATGGCGAACCCGGATAACCTCGCGGTGAAGATCGCCGAGCTGGTCCGCGACGGCAAGATCGCCGGCATCGCCGATATGCGCGACGAGACCTCCGGCCGCACCGGCCAGCGCCTGGTGATCGTGCTCAAGCGCGACGCCGTGGCCAAGGTGGTGCTGAACAACCTCTACAAGCACACCGAACTGCAGTCGAACTTCTCCGCGAATATGCTCGCGATCGTCGACGGGGTGCCGCGCACCCTGCCGCTGGATGGCTTCATCCGCCACTGGGTGACCCACCAGATCGAAGTGATCGTGCGCCGCACCAAGTACCGGCTTAAGAAGGCCGAAGAAGAGGCCCACATCCTGCGCGGCCTGCTCAAGGCCCTGGATGCCTTGGACGAGGTGATCGCGTTGATCCGCCGGTCCTCCACCACCGAGGCAGCCCGCGACGGGCTGATGGAACTGCTGGACATCGACGAGGCCCAGTCCCGGGCCATCCTCGACATGCAGTTGCGCCGGCTGGCCGCCCTGGAACGCCAGAAAATCCAGGATCGCCACGCCGAACTGGAAACGATGATCACCGAGTTCAAGGAGATCATCGGCGATCCGCAGCGCCAGCGCACCATCGTCTCGGAAGAACTTGCCGAGATCGTGGACAAGCACGGCGATGACCGCCGCACCAAGGTACTCATGGGCTTCGACGGTGATATGAACGTCGAAGACCTGATTCCCGAAGAGGAAATGGTCGTCACCATCACCCGCGGCGGCTACGTGAAGCGCACCCGTATCGACAACTACCGTTCGCAGCAGCGCGGCGGCAAGGGCATCAAGGGTGCCAACCTGCGCGGGGACGACGTGGTGGAGCACTTCTTCGTGACCTCCACGCACAACTACCTGCTGTTCTTCACCAACCATGGCCGGGTGTACCGCACCAAGTGCTACGAATTGGCCGAAGCAGGACGCGACGCGAAGGGGCAGCACGTGGCCAACGTGATGGCCTTCCAGCCCGACGAGCACATCGCCCAGGTGCTGGATCTGCGCACCTACCAGGATGCCGAGTACCTGATGCTCGCCACCCGCAACGGCCTAGTGAAGAAGACCCGGCTGGAGGATTACGACACCAACCGCACCGCCGGTGTGATCGCCATCAACCTGCGCGAGGATGACGAATTGGTCTCCGCGCAGCTCGTTAGCGAATCAGATGACGTGATGCTCGTCTCACGCAAGGGCCAGTCGGTGCGCTTCACCGCGACCGATACGGCGCTGCGTCCGATGGGCCGCGCCACCTCCGGGGTGACCGGAATGAAGTTCCGCGAGCACGACGAACTGCTCGCCGCCGAGGTGGTCCGCGAGGACTCCTTCGTCTTCACCGTCACCAATGAGGGCTATGCGAAGCGCACCACGGTCGAAGAATATCGTGTGCAATCACGCGGTGGTTTGGGCATTAAGGTCGCTAAACTCAACGAGGAACGCGGCGAATTGGTCGGTGCGTTGATCGTTGACAACAGCGATGAGGTGCTCGTGGTGATGGCCTCGGGCAAGGTCGTCCGCTCGGCAGTTTCGCAGGTCCCTTCCAAGGGCCGCGACACCATGGGCGTGATCTTTGCGAAGCCAGATAAGAAGGACCATATTATTGCGGTTGCCAAGAACTCTGAGACGGAGCTCGAAGAGAACTTGGAGGAAGATGCCGTAACGTTGAATTCAGAAAACATGACAGATGAGTCATCTGCTGTGCCTGAAATCGCTTCGGACGCACAGAGCGATGACACCGATAACGGAGGTAACGCATGAGCACGCCCTCGACGCCTCGCCCAAGTGGCAGCGCCCCGAAGAGCGCAGCGCCGCGACCTACCCAGGTAAAGCGCCCAGCGCCAACCTCGAATGGCAACCGGCCGACCGGCGCCCGCCCGGCGCCGACCGGCCAGCAGCGCCCAGCTGCCGGAGCACCGCGCCCAGCTGCCGGAGCACCGCGCCCGGGAACCGGTCAGCAGCGCCCAACCCAGTCGCAGGAACGCCTCGTCCGCCCGGCACCGAAGGCGAAGGTGCGCAAGGCGCGGCTGCTAGCTTCGAAGGTTGAACCGTTCTCGGTACTCAAACTTGCCTTCCTGCTATCGGTAGCCTTCGGTGTGATCACCGTGGTGGCATCCGTGGCAATCTGGGCACTGCTGGATTTGACCGGAACCTTCGATTCCTTCAATCAGCTGATGCGTGACGCAATCGGTGCCGAGGGAACCTTCGACCTGCGAGATGTCGTCTCGCTGGGCCAGGTAGCCTCGTACGCAACGATCATCGCGGTGATCAACGTCGTGGTGATCTCCGTGCTCTCGATGCTCGGAGCGGTGTTGTACAACATTGCCTCCTCGCTCGTTGGCGGCGTCGGAGTTACCCTCACGGACGACTAAGAACGTGCTAGTCGAGCCCGGGTTTCGTGCTGTGATGCATGACACCCGGGCTCGATTTGTATCTTCTTGCAAACCCCGGTAAAGTTTTATTTCGTTCCGAAGGGAATGAAAAAGGTAAGGGCGTATAGCTCAGGCGGTTAGAGCGCTTCGCTGATAACGAAGAGGTCCCTGGTTCAAGTCCAGGTACGCCCACGGAATCCTTACCGGCGAGAAAGAGGGTAGAATGAAAAAGCTCCTGATTCTCGGGACGATTGCGGCTGCTGCGGTAGTCCTAATCAAGAAGGTCAAGGATTCTTCGGAAATCAAGGAAACCTGGCAACAGGTAACCGACAAGGTTTCCTAACGCTTTTCGGGGCCTTAGCTCAGTTGGTAGAGCGCCTGCTTTGCAAGCAGGATGTCAGGAGTTCGAATCTCCTAGGCTCCACAGAATGAAAAGGGCGGAAAGCAATCAGCTTTCCGCCCTTTCGCTTTACCCAAGAGCCACGAAACAAACGATGCGACTACTGGCTGACGCGAGCACGCATCACATTCTTGTAATGGCCGAGCAATTGTTCACCGATACTGAACCACGTGCGCTCTTGCACGCTCAGATAGGCGGTTCGAGCAAATGCCAGCCGCTTGGCATCATCGTAAATCAGGTCGCTCACCCGGGCGCGAAGCTCATTGAGATCTCCCGGGGCGTAAAGCCACCCTGTGCGCGAGGAATCCACTAGATCCAATGGCCCTCCCCTGCCCACCGCTACGACCGGCACAGCGCAAGCCATGGCTTCTTGGATGGTCTGGCAGAAAGTTTCCGAGGCGCCCGGATGAACGAACACATCAAAAGACGCAATGACTTCCGCTAAACGGGTACCCGAGAGGAAGCCGGTGAAGTGGGCATCGGGCAACGCATTGCGTAGTTCGTCTTCCAAAGGCCCGGAACCAACCACCACGATTCGGGTGTTCGGCAGCGAATTGAGCACCCGAAGATCTGCCACCTGCTTCTCTGCGGCCAGGCGACCCACATAGCCAATGATGCGTTCACCATTGGGTGCGATAGCCGTACGGAACTTAGTATCGCGACGCTCTGGTGTGAACTGAACGGTGTCTACTCCCCTGCGCCCCCACGCGAGCCGTGTGACGCCCAGAGATTCGAGCTGACGCCGAGAAAAGGAACTTGGCACCAGCGTGAGGTCCGCGGCCGTGTGAATGGCTCTGACGTGTTCCCAGAGCCTCTCGGTGAGCCATGGCATCTTATAACGAGCCGCGTAGGTCGGCACTTCAGTTTGATACATCGCCAGCGTCGGGATATCCAATTCCTGCGCGGCGCGCAAGGCACGCCAGCCCAGGAGGAAAGGACTTGCCAGGTGAACTACGTTGGGAGCTTCCTTGGCCAGAATTTTTTTGAGCCGGCCTGAGCCTCCGGCGGCTAAGCGCACTTCTGGATATCTGACCATGGCTACTGAAGGGACGGTGATTACCGGAAATCCCTTGTACGTCCGTGGCACGCTATGGCCCTTGAGCTCACCGGACAGTGAGCCCGCCGGGGTGATAACCACCGCGCTATGGCCGGTGAGGGCCAAATGATCGAGGGTCCTTAGGACCGAGTTGGTGACCCCATTGACGTGGGGCAGGAACGATTCAGCAACGATAGCAACCTTCACATCTCCATACTGCGGTTTCGGGGTAACGCCGAGCTTAACGTGCCCTACAGCGTTCATTAACTTCTAGCTTCGGCCATTCGCCAGGGAGTCATATCCCCGAAAAAATATCGAAGGTGTCTCTACCTAAGCAGCCGCCGAACATGGATCCTGGAGGTGAACAGAAAGTAGCTCGAGACTCTCGACTCGCGGTTTCGCGTTTCCCGATACTTCTTCGGCATGGCGGCTTAGGCGGCCGGTTTCCCCGGGTGCTTGCTCGAATTGAATTTGTGGATCAATCCGCTGCTCATGGTCAACATGTTCCGCAGGGTCGCTCCTTGTCACTTCCTGACTTCGCTTTGGAATTCGAATCGCCGCTTCCGGTGGTGCCATTGCTTGGTTGGCCGGTGGCGATGACAAATGTAGCCAGCTGGTTCGCCGGACAGCACCTGCCGGTAGTCCCTGGCATGATGGCCAGAACCGTCGTTAGGATCGTACCGATCCCGGTGACCTTCGGCCTGCTGCTTCGGATGTTCTTGCATAAGCCAGTTCCAGTGAGGCTGCCCGCTTGCCACGGATTTCATGTTTCGCCATTTCCTTTGCCGCCCCGATTATCGTCGCCCTATGTGCTGGACCTATCCGAGTCGCTGGCTTATTAGTCTTGTTCACGGGGATTGTGCACAACTGCTTGGGGCTGGCCGTTGGCTAAGGGATTGCTGAATTGCTGGAGGGACCCGAAGCAATCAGTCCGACTACCGCCTTGGAATCCAGAATTCCCGGCGCGGTATTTTCAGTGTGGCGCAAATTATTGGGTCTTCGATGGCGGCATATTTGCTTCTTATGAGGGGCGGATAAATCGATATATAGATATTTGAGTTGTGTGTATGCATAAATCCGTATATATAAATACGAATCTTTGCGGGCTGGCTTCAGGCACGGTTCAAGGCAGTGACCCCAAACTTGTAAACTTAGCCGGGTGACGTTCTTATTGGCCGCGGTGGGAATACTCGGCATTTCAGCATCTGGCCCCATCATCGCGGCATTTCCCAGCGTCCCGGTGATGTCCATGGCCTTCTGGCGCAATGCGGCAGCGGCCCTCATTCTTGCCGGACCTTCCATCAGGAAGAATCCTC
This sequence comes from Arthrobacter sp. MYb221, assembly GCF_002979835.1. Taxonomy (NCBI): domain Bacteria; kingdom Bacillati; phylum Actinomycetota; class Actinomycetes; order Micrococcales; family Micrococcaceae; genus Arthrobacter; species Arthrobacter sp. MYb221. The sequence continues at coordinate 20,659 of NZ_PCPW01000014.1, forward strand.
GGGCGTACCTGCAATTCACTCGCCGCGAATGGTTTTATCTTCTCGTGGCCGGCGGCGCGCTTGCCCTGCACTTTGTGTGTTTCATGTTTGCCGTCCGAATGACCAGTGTGGCGGCGGCAACCGCCCTAGTTTGCATTCAGGGCGTTTGGATAGCTTTGTTTCAATCCCTGCGCGGAGTTCGCTACCGCTCCCCGGTAATTATCGGCATGAGCGTCGCGATTCTAGGAGTAGTGACGATCACCGGATTCGATTTGGGGCAGGGGCGCACCGCATTCTTCGGAGACCTCTTAGCACTGGCCGGTGGCATCCTTGCAGCTATTTATACCTTCGCCGGCGCAGCGGCACGGCGCACCATGACGACGTCCAGGTACACCTCGATCTGCTATGCGGTCACCGCGATCTTGCTGCTACTGATGTGCTTGTTTACAGGCCAACCGCTCTGGGGATTTGATGCCTGGGGTTGGCTGGGGATCATCTTGCTGACGGTGTGCGCACAGTTATTTGGGCATACAGCGATGAACCATTTGTTGAGTGTTCTCGGTCCGTTGACGGTTTCGACCTTGATCTTGTTGGAGATTCCGGGCGCTGCCCTGCTCGCGGCTTTGCTCCTAGGTCAGGTGGTTCCTGTCGGGACCTATCTGGGTTTAGGGATTATTCTGGTGGGACTTGTTCTAGTAGTGCGTGGGCAGGCGAAGCCCAAACTTGAGGTTTAGTCCTCGGAGATAAGATTTTGGACTTCGGCGACATCCGCTTCGCGAGATTCAACAGGTTGCTGCGGCTCTGCGATTTTTGGTTCGTTTTCCCAAGGGTCCTCAACTGGCCTTGAAGCCTTCCACATGGCTACGCCTAAGGCCACGAGTCCGACGAACACGCCGAATGCCAATAGTTTTCCTGCTGCACTTTTCTTGCTCATGGTTACTCCCTAATGAATCAATTTTCGTTACCAGCTACGTCCAGACTAGGCAGTTAGCTGATGCGAGGCCAGTGTTCAACATACGCGCTCGGATAATCGCGCAAATGTTTCACTCAACGCGTACCCCAGCTTTGGCGGCCTCGCCCCTACTCATGGGAGAATAAAGCCATGACCGCAAACGCAACGCATAAAGCCACGATTCACACTACTTTGGGCGACATCGTCGTCGATCTTTTCGGCAACCACGCCCCGAAGACCGTAAAGAACTTCGTTGGCTTGTCGACCGGTGAGCAGGAATGGGTACATCCAGAATCCGGTGACAAGAAGACCAACACCCCGCTATACAGCGGGACCATCTTCCACCGCATCATCTCGGACTTCATGATTCAGGGTGGCGACCCACTGGGTCAGGGCTTCGGCGGCCCAGGCTACCAGTTCGATGACGAGATCCACCCAGAACTGAACTTCAACGAGCCATACAAGCTAGCCATGGCAAATGCCGGTATCCGCATGGGCCGTGGAACCAACGGTTCCCAGTTCTTCATCACCACCGTCCCAACCGCATGGTTGCAGGGCAAGCACACCATTTTCGGTGAAGTGACCGAAGCCGAATCACGCAAGATCGTCGACGCGCTGAACGCAGTTGCCACCGACGGCCGTGACAAGCCAGCGGAAGATGTTGTTATCAACTCGGTAGATATCGAGACCCTGTAACACCCTCTTTACCGACGTCGGCTCCGGTGATTCCCTAGTGGAGTCGCCGGAGCCGACGTATTTAACAGATAAACGCGCTAATGAGATCAAGGTTGAAATAGATGTCTTACGGTCAAGTGACTCCCGCGGGCCAAACCGCCCCTACCTGTTTTAGGCACCCCGAAACGATCTCATATGTGTCATGCACCCGCTGTGGTCGCCCGGTGTGCCCAAGCTGTCAGGTTCCTGCGCCGGTCGGAGTACAGTGCGTGGAATGCGTCAACGAAGCAAACAGGAACATTCCTACACAGCGCACCGAGTTCGGCGCACGAGCACGCCAAGGCGCCCCGATTATCACTTATTCGTTGATCGCACTCAACGTCTTGGCATATATTGCCCAGTGGGTCATCCCCGGAACCACCGAGAGTATGGTGCTGGTGCCCGCGCTGGCTGGTTGGGAACCCTGGCGCCTGATCACTAGCGCATTTGCTCACTCAACTGGTTCCATTTTCCACCTAGCAATGAACATGTACGGAGTTTACCTCTGTGGTGTATTCCTAGAGCCTCGCTTGGGGCGGGCCCGCTTCGGCTGGTTGTATCTGCTCAGCGCTTTAGGCGGCTCATTGGGGATCTTGTTGCTTAGCCCCGCGCTGAGTGCCACCTTGGGCGCTTCGGGCGCATTGGCGGGACTTTTCCTTTCTCTCTTCGTCGTCTTCCGTACCAACAAGCAAGTCCTGCGGCAAATGGGTATCGTGCTGGCGCTAAATGTTGTGCTCGGCTTCGTCGTATCGGGGATCTCGTGGCAAGGACACTTAGGTGGCGCCGTGATTGGCGCGCTAGCTGCCGCCTGCATCGTCCTGGTGCCTCGTAATCCACAACGTTCGAAGATTCAGTTCACGTTGTTGGGGATTATGACGATACTTGTTGCCTTGGCGATATATCTTTCCGCGGCAGCGGTCAAATGGCCGATGGGCTAGTTCGAATTCTCTAGGTCCGAGTTATCCACACAATTTATCCACACTGTTAATAACTTACACCCGTGTAACTCACCCTTAGAGGCCGACCCCCCTCCCCCGAAACCCCTGACCTTCCGCGGATATGCCATCCGAGGTATTGAATACGCACAGCTTTACCCACATTTGTGGATAACTTTTAAACAGGGCCTGTAGATAGCGATATTACGAAGGTGCATAGGGGGTGCGATTGCTTGTTCGAATCTTTAAGCGAATCGGCCAATTTTGGGGACATTGCCGATATGGGCAAGATGTCCACACGAGTAATCCACAGTGTTAATAACTTACAAGCATGTGATTCCACAGTCTTTATTCGGCCATGAGTAGGCCTTTTTCTTGATTTGTACAAGTGGTCGCAGTGTTATCCCCACCTGTGGATAAAGTTGTGAACAAGTAAGCGCGACTGTTCTCCACAGGGTGTGTGGATAAGCTGTTGATACTGTGGATATCTGACGTGCCTAGCCAAAAAGCGGTAGTACTAGCAAGACGGCAAAAAGGGCCATGAAAACGCAGATGATCCCGTCAAGAACGCGCCAAGACTTGGCGCTGGAGAACACTCGCGCTAAGAACCTTGAGGCATAGCCAAGCGCGACGAACCAGGTAATGCTGGCGGCTATCGCACCACCGGCGAAGTGCCATTTCCCTTCGGCCTGCGTTACCGCCACCGAGCCTAGCAGCAGCACGGTATCCACATAGACATGCGGATTAAGCCAAGTCAACGCCAACGTGGCTAGTGCGACGGAAATCCTGGCGGTCGGCTCCGATGAGTTCGATGTACTCAGAACACCCGGAGAAATTGCCCGACGCAACGCGAAAATTGCATAGCAAGCAAGGAAGATGAACCCTCCTACCCTCGCATAGGTGAGAATCCATGGTGCGCGCTCAATGATGGCCCCGATTCCGGACACGCCTGCAAGGATCAACAAAATGTCTGACAGAGCGAAGATGCATACCGTTAGTAGTACGTGTTCTCGTCTGATTCCTTGGCGAAGAAGAAAGGCGTTCTGCGCTCCGATGGCAATGATTAGCGAAAGCCCTGTGGAGAAGCCGAGGATTGCTGACGTGTGGATCATGGGGTAACCGTAAAATAAACTCTTCTTCGCTGTCGAACTTAAAAAACTGATGCTGCATTAGTATTTCTAATGTGAATCTTGATCTCGAGCACCTAGATACGCTTCTTGCGGTGGTGGATGCAGGCAGCTTTGACGATGCTTCTATCGACCTTGGTGTGACGCCGTCCGCAATCAGCCAACGTATAAAAGCCTTGGAAAGTCGACTCGGTTCAATATTGCTGGTGCGCAGTCGGCCAGTGAAACCAACGGAGAAGGGCGCAAGAGTTCTGCGCTACGCTAGACAGATTTCCTTGTTGGGCACAGAGTTCAGCCACGAACTCATGCGAGACGAGGTGCTACAGGGCAAAATAACGCTCTCGATCGGCGTAAATTCCGATTCTCTCGCGACCTGGTTTGCTCCCGTATTCACCGAACTGACTCGGTGGCCGCAACTTAGCTGCGAAATTCTACGCACCGACGAAAATCTCACCATGGAACTTCTACGCACCGGACGGGTCAGTGGCGTGGTGACTAACAGCCCAGAAGTAGCGCAGGGATGTTCCGTCCAACGACTGGGGGCTATGCGATACCGTGCGGTCGCCGCGCCAAACTTACTGAGCACGTGGACTGCCCAGGATCTGTCGCAAATGCCGATAGTATTTTTTGATCGAGAAGACCCGCTCCAGCACCAAATGCTTGAGCGTATTGACAGCTCAAAGAAGCGACCTACTGGAACTATTTATTACGTCCCGGATTCTTCGCAGTTTGTCCATGCAATACGCGCCGGCATGGGTTGGGGAATGGTGCCTGAGCAACAATTGTGCTTAGCGCCGGAGCTGAAGGTACTTGACGATAGTTGGTTCATCGACGTCCCCTTATACTGGCAGCGCTGGTCGGTGGATTCACCTGCGCTTGACCGGCTCGGGTCAATATTGCTCAACGCCGCAGAGCAAAACGGGCTCGATTTGCTAATCTGAGGGGGAGTCGGCAGCAAGCCCACTCCCGGACGAGGGAGCCGTACCCGGAACGACAGCTAAGACGGCCGGTAAGGTAACTGGCATGTATTGGCTAATTCTCGTGATCTCGGGGCTTTTTGAAGCGGTTTGGGCTACAGCATTGGGGATGAGCTCCGGGCTCACAAAACTCGTCCCAACAATTATCTTTTTCACTGCGCTAGTGATTTCAATGGGCGGGCTAGCCTACTCAATGAAAGAAATCCCCACCGGAACCGCTTATGCGGTCTGGGTGGGGATTGGGGCTTCTCTGACTGTCATCTATTCAATAGCGACCGGTCAAGAAGCATTCTCAGCGCTGAAAGTGTTCTTTATTGTCGGGCTGATCGGCTGCGTAATCGGCCTAAAAACCGTCAGTCACTAAATGCTATTTCCAACCAGTCGTCATGAAAAAGCCGACCATGGCTATGCCAAAGCCGATGACAATGTTCCAACCGCCAATGCTAGGGATTGGGAATAGTGTCTGCGAAATGTAATAAACAATAATCCAAACCAATCCCAGCAGCATCAAGCCGAACATCACTGGCTTGTACCAGCTAGGCATGGGCTTATCCACCGCATGGGCGCCCTGTGCTGTCTGCTGGGACTGTGTTTTGTTCTTGCGTCGTGGCTTAGACTCTGGCACTAGAACGCTCCCTCGGCTTCATCCGCATAGTGTAGTAAATGTGGGAGACTCTCAGGTCTTCCCGGTAGGCTTGGGGCAGGTAATGAACGAACGATCGCATCGATTTCCTGCGTAGATTCCATACTAGCCGTAATGTGCGTTGTCCATTGATTTACGGTTCACGGAAGTTCACCCGACTTTTAGTGCCCGATCGCCCAAAGGAGCATCACCGTAGTGAATCGTGTAGCGTCCGCGCCCGGGCGAAGAATGGCCCGTGAAAAGCAAACTATCGGAGGCAGGGTCACTGGATTCCTCGGTGAACTGCTCATTACCTTGGGCATCGTCCTGATGCTTTATGTCGTCTGGGAACTCTGGTGGACGAATATCGATTCTGCAAATGCCCAGAAAGAAGTCACACAAAACCTAGTTCAAGACCTAGGCGATGTGGTGATTCCCGAAGAAGGCGTCGAAGAAGAGGATATCGATTACGGTCCAGCGCCGACGGCCGAAGCTGCTCCGGGGGACACCTTCGGGATCATGTACTTCCCAACCTTCGGTAAAGACGGGACTCACCATCCGGTGAGCTACGGTGTGCAGAGCTCCGTGATCGATAATCTCGGAATCGGATACTATCCGAATACCCAGTTGCCGGGAGAAAAAGGAAATTTTGCGGTCGCCGCTCATCGCCAAACCCACGGGCAGGTCTTTTGGGATATCGATAAATTAGATAATGGGGACCATGTCTACTTGCAAACCAAGGAAGGCTATTACACTTACACCTGGTTTGACACTGAAATCGTTGCTCCGTCCAATGGCGACGTTCTGCTTCCAACGCCCCATCAGTGGGGCGTTGAGCCCACGGAATCAATTCTCACGATGACCAGCTGCCACCCACCATTTAGCACTCGTGAACGCATCATTGCCTATTCCGAGCTGACCGATTGGCGCCCACTAGATGCCGGCCCGCCCAAGGAAATTCGGGAACTCGTTGCAGACGCCACAAGCTAGGGAGAAATAATGTACGCATGGATTTTTCGAAATCTGCCAGGACCGGTGTGGTTACGCATTATTGAGGCATTGATCCTGATCGCCGCGGTCGTGTTGTTGCTGATGGTGTATGTTTTCCCATGGCTGTCGCAATACAGCCCGTTTACCGACTCTACGATTGGCCAGATAACCCTGTGAGTACCACCAAGATCCTCGTAATCGACAATTACGATAGCTTCGTCTACACCCTCGTCGGTTATCTTCAAGAGCTCGGCGCGGAAACCACCGTGTACCGCAATGACATGATCAGCCTCGAGCAGGCGACCGAACTTGCTTCCGAGTACGACGGTGTACTGATTTCTCCCGGACCAGGGGATCCTGCTGGAGCTGGAGTGAGCATCGACCTGATCAAATGGTGCGGTACGCACGCCAAGCCGATGCTCGGCGTCTGCCTGGGCCACCAGGCCCTAGCCGAAGCCTATGGAGGCACGGTTACGCATGCCGAAGAGCTGATGCATGGAAAGACCTCATTGGTCAGCCATGAAAACCATCCGGTTTTCAAGGACGTGGCTAATCCATTTACCGCCACGCGCTACCATTCGCTCGCTGCCATACGCGAGAGCATCCCGGAGTCTTTGGAAATTATCGCGCAGACCGCCGGGGGAGTCATCATGGGGTTGGCGCATCGCAGCGCGCCGCTGTGGGGGCTGCAGTACCATCCCGAATCCGTGCTCACCGAACAGGGCTACCAGATGCTCGGCAACTGGTTGGAGTTCGTAGGTCTGCAGGGCGCGGCCGGCAAAGCCGCAACCCTTAGTCCACTATTTAGCGGCGAGTAGTTACCCCTCTTGGTTTCCTCTGCCCCGGCCATTTCCATTCCCCGGTCCACGTGTGGACTGAGGAGGCTTTGAAGATTCCGGCGTCGGAGAAGTAGCTTCTTCTGGCTCGTCAGTTTCCTCGGATTCTTCCGAATCATCGGCAGGTTCCGAAGACGTAGGAGTTTCACTGGGAGTGGGCTCGGCTCGTTTAATCGCTTCTGATACCTTCACTAGCGATCCCTGGGGGGCGTCCGTTCCGGCCACAGGATCTTGCAAGAAGAGGGTGCCTGGCTCTTCATCGCTTTCGACCTCAACGAACTGTGCGCGCAGTCCGACGTCATCTGATGTCAGTGCCTTTTCCGCTTCATCGCGGCTCATTCCGGTGACGTCTGGAACCTTGACCATACCCGTTGAAAGAATCAGGTCAACGGTCGAGCCCGCCTTGACCTTCGAGCCGAGTTCAGGGCTGGTACCAATCGCCCAGTCGGTAGGGATGCTCGGGTGGTTTTCACGGCTAACTTCGCCTACGACCAGTCCTGCTTCGCGGATTGCATCGCGGGCAGCTACCTCGGATTGGTTCTCCAAGGACTCAGGGATAACCCGATCCTCGGATCCATCGGAGATGAAAAGCTTCACGGTGGAGTCCTTGGGAAGATCCGTCCCGTCATTCGGGTCGGTGCGAGTGGCCTTATTCTCGTCAATGTCGTCGCTGAATTCATGTTCGACGTTCACCTTGAAGGTCGCATCATTCAGCAATCGCGTCGCATCCTCCTCGGAGAGGTTCTTAACCTCGGGAACTGCCACTGGCGCGCGCTGTTCTGCCTCCGCCTGCAGGGATCGAATGACCAGGAAACTGGCGATGCCCACGGCGATCAAGGCGATGATGGTCAACAACCAAATCAAGCCACGATTCGACCGATGCTCCCGGGGCTCGGTCTCCCTAGCATCTGAACGGGAGGAAAAGACCGGGTGCTCGCTGGTGACCGGGTGTCGAGGTGGGGAACTGTCTTCTGCACGCTCGTAGAAGGGCACGGTAGCGGCGAGAATCGTGGCCGACTCATCTCGGTATTCAATTCCGTTTTGCGCATCTTCCAGGGCCGCGGCAAAGGCTCCGGCGGACTGGAAGCGTTGATCCCGTTCCTTGGCCAGGGATTTGAGCACCACCGGGTCATAGATTTCCGGCAGGGAGCTGTTGACCTCACTCGGCGGAACGGGGCTCTCGCCGACATGTTGGTAGGCGACTGAAACTGGGGAGTCCCCGGTGAAAGGAGGCTGATGGGTGATCAACTCGTAGAAGAGGCAGCCGGCGGAGTAAATATCCGAACGGTAGTCCACCAACTCACCACGCGCTTGTTCGGGAGAGAAGTACTGCGCGGTGCCAACCACCGCGGCGGTCTGCGTCATCGTCGCTGAGGTGTCCATGGCTCGGGCGATCCCGAAGTCCATGAGTTTCACGTGGCCCTCATCGGTCAACATGATGTTGGCCGGTTTGATATCGCGGTGCACCACATTTTTCATATGCGAATGATCTAGCGCATCGCATACGCCGCGAATTAGTTCGACCGCATACTGTTCGTCGACTTGCTCTTCGCTCAGTACCTGCTTCAAGGTTCGTCCGGAAACATATTCCATGACGATATACGGAGAGGTGGAATTGCTGCGTTCGGTAGCCGGCAGTTCACCGGTGTCATACACTGCGACGATATTTGGGTGGCTCAGCCCGGCTACCGATTTCGCCTCGCGACGGAATCTATTGACCACCATCGGATTATCCGCTGTGTCGTGCCGCAGGACCTTCACCGCGACCTTGCGCGCGAGCGTATGATCGGTGGCCAAATAAACGTCGGCCATGCCTCCACGGCCGATCAACGAGTGAATTTCGTAGCGGTCGGCGATCAGCCGGGGCAAGCCTGGCGGCAATGCATCAAATTCACTCATGGTGCTTCGCTTGTGCCTGTTTCTTCTGGTGCTGGTGAATCGGTGGGGCTTGACGTTGGTGTGGTGCTAGGCGTCGACGAGGGGGATTCCTCAGGCTCTGGGCCCAAGGAAAGTACCAAGGAGACACGCGAACCTGGGGTGACCTGGGTGCCTTCGACAGGGGTCTGCTTCAGCACCGTGCCCGCTACGGAGGAGTCGTACTCTTCCCCGCCCTTAGTCACGGCGAGTCCGGAGTCCTGCAACAGCTTCTGCGCTGCCTCATAGCTCATGCCGGTTACCGCGGGAACCTCGGTCATTTCGGGAGCCTTGGCATAGCTGACGTTGATGGTGGAACCTGGTTCAACGCTGCCGGTCGGGGAAACCGACAAGACTTCGCCCGGCTCGGCTTCGGAAGTTTCCGTGGCCGTGGCAGCTACTTCCAATCCGAGCGAATTCAACTCGCTGGTCACCGTGTCGATGTCCTGACCGACCAATCCGGAGGGCACTGTGACGAACTGGGCTGTTTCGCTTGACTCGGTGGTCTCCTCGCTAGGTTCGCTGGTCTCGTCGCTTGGCGCGGTGGTTTCCTCGCTCGGCTCGGAGCTTTCCACAGAGGCCGTGGTACTAGCCGGCGGAACGGTCGGCTCCTCATTTGAAGAATTGATCTTGGGAATCAGCCAAGCGCCGAGGGCGATGAGCGCGGCCAGGACGATGACAACCACCAATGGAATGATCCACGGGTTGCGCTTCTCCTCGGCATAGTCGTCTTGACGGTCTATCTGTTGCTCGTCGAAGCCTTCGTCATCATAGCCTGCGGCGGCTAGCCCGGCTTCGGCCGGTGCCACTACGGTCGGCATGGCGTCGGTCATTGGCGGAGCGGTTTCGACCGGGGTCACCGCGCGGGTGGCGTCATCATCGATGTTCAGCGCCTGGGTGGCATCATCTTGCACACCGGTGATCAGCATGCCGGGCACGGAGATGGTCGCGGTGTTGGTGTCCCCCTTGCGCAGCGCTTCGGCGGCGTCGGCCAACGCGTTGGCGTTCGCCGGACGGTCTGCCGGGTTCTTGGCGAGCATCGACATGATCAGCTGGCGCACTGGCGCCGGAAGTGAATCCGGCAAGGCCGGAGGCGCGTCGTTGACCTGGGCCAAGGCGATGGCGATCTGTGATTCACCGGTGAAAGGGCGACGCCCTGCAAGGCATTCGTAACCGATGACGCCCAGCGCGTAGATATCCGAGCTGCCGGTGGCGATCTGCCCGGTAGCCTGCTCGGGGGCCAGATACTGGGCGGTGCCCATTACCTGTCCGGTGGCGGTCAGCGGGACCTGGTCGGCCAGACGTGCGATGCCGAAGTCGGTAATCTTCACCACGCCGGTAGGCATGACCAGGATATTTCCCGGCTTCACGTCGCGGTGAACCAAGCCGTGCTCGTGGGCTGCGGCCAAGGCACGCGCGGTTTGAGCGATCAGCGACAAGGTGCGGTCCACGTCGAGCTTCCGCTCGCGTTCGATGATCGTCGAAAGTGGCGGGCCCGGAACGAGTTCCATGACCAGGTAGGCGGAGCCTTGCTCCTCGCCGTAGTCGAAGACTCCGGCGATGCCCGAGTGGTTCAGCAGCGCCGTGTGGCGCGCTTCGACGCGGAAACGAGTCAAAAAACTCTCGTTGTCCGTGTACTCCTCTTTAAGGATCTTGATCGCTACTAGACGCCCGAGAACCTGGTCTCGTGCCTTCCAGACCTCGCCCATGCCACCGATCGCGATGCGGTCGGTCAGCTTGTATCGACCGCCCAAGGTGGTGCCCGTTACTGGCCTCACTTGTTGAACACCGCCTCTGTCATCTTCTTCATCAGTGACCCGGCCGTGTTGTGGCCGGTGTTGTAAGGTACATCGTGAATTGCGATAGTGATCGCTACCTGCGGATCGTCTCCCGGGGCAAAGCCGGTCATCCAAGAATTGAACAACGCAGTTCCGTTGGCGTCTTCACGCCCGGTCTGCGCGGTACCGGTCTTGGCGCGCAGATCGACCCCCGGAACGCGTGCATTCATTGCCGTGCCGGAAGCAACCGGCCCGGCCATCATGTCCGCAACTTCGTTAGCGATTTCGGGCGTCGTCGCCGTCGAGAACGCCTTCGGTTTGGGTTCTTCGATTACACGCAAATCAGGAGCAACCACTTTCTTGACCAAATTTGGCTGCATGATGACGCCGTCATTTGCGATTGCCATGGCAACCATGTTCATTTCCAAGGGCGTTGCCTTGGTATCATCTTGGCCAATGACAGCACGTGCAAACTGATCCTTTGTGCGGTTTTCCGGGAATGTGCTCGGGCGAACGGAGAGCGGAATTTCAAGCTGCTGGCCAAAGCCAAAGCGTTCGGCTACGTCGGAAAACGGCTTCTCGCCGAGATCTAGAAGCATCGCACCAAACGGGGTGTTGCAGCTCTGCGTGAAGATGAAGTCCAGTGTGGCAGTTGGCCTTCGATCGCAAATGCCCGCAGAGAAGTTTGTTAGCGGTGGTCCACTGCCCACGTCGAGACTATTCGGATTTTGTAGTTCTGTGGTTCGATCGTATTCCCCAGACTCCAGGGCCGCCACAACGTTGAGGATCTTGAAGGTCGAACCGGGCCAGATAGGCGTATCAATCGCCGGGTTGACGTAAGGGCTGAGGCCTGAAACGCTGGTCAGCTCCTTCATGTTCTCCGCCGCAGCAGAGGTCGAATGCACCGCCAGATCGTTTGGATCGTAGCTTGGCTTCGAAGCCATGGCCAGAATGTCTCCGGTTTTCGGATCTGTCACCACAATAGTGGCCTCTAAATCATCGGGAATCATCTCGTAGGCCTGCTTTTGCAGTTCCCCGTCGATGGTCAACTCGACCGATGCGCCTTCCGCGGTCTGTCCGGTGAACATCGCGGTGAGCCGGTCAAAGACGAGGTCGGAACTGCTGCCGGTCAACCAGTCATTGAGCTCTGACTCCAGGTGTGTGCTGCCATTGGCCAAGGAGTAGTAACCGGTTAGGTGAGCGTACTGCTGGGGGTCGTTGTACCGACGCTGATAGGTGAATTGACCGTCGTCGGTGGGTACCGATTCGGCAATGGGCTTGCCATCGACCAAAATGGCACCACGCGGCAGGTCGAACTCGCGGAAGAGCTGACGCTTATTCAACGAGTTCTCGGCAAGTTTCTCGGAGCTGAAGAACTGGATGTAGCTCAATCCCGCCAGGCAAATTACAAACATCATGGTCAGCGCGATCCAGACGCGCTTAATGGCTTGATTCATACGTTCTTCACCGCCTTAGGGGTCGTGGCTCCCGGGGTCGCAATCTCGTCGGTTGGTCCCACGCCGCCGGTCATCGGTCGGCGCGAGTTATGCGAAATCATCAGCAGCAAGGAGATGATGATCCAGTTGGCGAGCAAGGAGGAGCCGCCGGCAGCCATAAATGGAGTGGCCAGACCGGTCAGTGGAATCAAACGTGTTACGCCGCCGATGATGACGATGCACTGCAGCCCCAGGGTGAAGGACAGCCCCGCCGCAAGCAGCTTGCCGAAGGTATCACGCGAACCCAACGCGGCACGTAAACCGCGGCTGATCAGCAGCATGTACAGCAGGATAATTGCCGTCAGGCCGATCAGGCCGAGCTCTTCACCGAAGGAAGCGATGATCATATCCGAGTTCGCTAGCGGCACCCGGTATGGGGATCCCTCGCCTAAGCCGGTGCCGAAGAGGCCACCATCGGCCATGCCGAATAGCCCTTCGACAATCTGCATGCTGCCGCCCCTGGCCTGGTAGATCTCCGGGTCGAAGGCATTTAGCCAAACATCGACGCGCCGGGTCACGTGGCTCATCGTGGTGGCTGCGAAGACACCGCCGGCCGCGACCATGAGCAAGCCGATCAGCACCCAGGAGATGCGCGCGGTAGCCACATAGATCATCACAATGAACAGGCCGAAGAAGAGAATCGAGGAACCTAGGTCGCGCTGGACCACCAGCACTCCGATGGACAAGATCCAGGCCACCACCATCGGGGCCATATCGCGACGGCGCGGCAATTGCAACGGGCCGATTTTACGCCCGGCCATCAAGATCAGATCTCGGTTGGAGGAAAGATATCCGGCAAAGAAGATCGACAAGGTGATCTTTGCCAGCTCACCGGGCTGCATCGAGAATGCGCCGAGCCGAACCCAAATGCGGGCACCGTTAATGGTCACGCCGAACCCGGGAATCATCGGCAGCAGCAGCAAGATGATGGATGCCAACAAGGCGATATAGGTGAATCGGCGAAGCACTCGATGATCGCGAATCGCCCACAGAACGATGGCGGCGATGATGACCGCGATGGCGGTCCAAAGCAGCTGCCGCATCGACTGACTTGTGGTTTTGGCCAAGTCAATACGGTGGATCATGGCCAGGCCAAGAGCGTTCAAGGCCACCGTAATGGGAAGTATTACCGGATCGGCATATTTAGCGAAGATGCGCAGCATGATGTGCAGCAACAGCGCGAGTCCAGCCAAAACCCCGGTCTGCACAAAGAAGTCTTTAGTGTCGTCGCTGTCCGAGGAACTTCCGACGAGGAAGAAGGCAGCGGCGCCGACGCTCAAGGCCAGCAGCAACAGGACCAGCTCAAGGTTGCGCCGTGGAACCGGTGCGGTGTGCAGTTCGCTCATCGCATGATCTCCTGACAGTAGGCTGGCGGAAGTGGAAGGTCGTCGCTGGCACCGTCTGTACCTGGCGCCAAGACCGGACAATTCTGTTTCGCTGTCACCAGCAACTCTTGAATCATCATGCTTGCGTGTTCAAGGCTGTCTGCCGGAATGGAAGATTCCACTCGTTGACGCGAATACTCTGGCAAGGCTTCGAGCGGGATATTGCTGACCGTATCAACCTCGGATAGTGAGATGGGGCCAAGCTCCTGCGGTACGCCCTTGTAGATGGCGACCTTATCTCCGACAGCGCCAACGTAGAACTGGGTTTGTGTCCACAGATAACCCCAGACCCCGAGCCCGATCACCAAAAGGGTGATCATGGTCAGCAGCAATGGCATGATCCAACGGCGGTGCGGAACCCGCGACTCGAGCGGATCGAGGATTTCGCCGGCAGCAGGGGAGCGGTGCGTCAGCAACGCGGCGGCGCGACGCTCACCGGTGTGCTGGGTGACCACTGGTATCTGCCCGGTCTGTGTGGCAAGCTGCGCGGCTCCGACCAGGAGGTGGGGGCGCTGGGAAATTTCATGGCGCAGGACCGACGCGCTCGCCTCAACATCGCCTTCGGCGGCGATGGTCAGCTGTCCGGTATCCGGGGCCGGCTCGAGAACCGAGGGTTCGGCATCTTCGGATTCATCGACCTCGACCAGCTCAAAGAGCACCACCGTGACGTTATCCGGGGCGCCATTGCGCAAGGTCGTGGCCACGAGTTCATTGACGGCCGCATCCATATCTGCGGTGCCACGCACGATTTGTTCGATAATGGGCACGGCTACCGCATCGGTTAGCCCATCGGAGCACAGCAGCCAGCGTTCGCCGGCGGTTGCCTCGAGCTGTTGCACATCCAGTTCGGGGGAGGCATCCGAATCGCCGAGCACGCGCAACAGCACGTTCTTATGCGGGTGGGTCTCCGCCTCGTGGGGTTGAATGCGCCCCTCTTCGACAAGCCGCTGCACGAACGTGTGGTCACGGCTGATCTGTTCAAACTCGTTGTTTTTCAGCCGGTATGCGCGGGAGTCGCCAATGTGCGCCATGTGCAGGGTCTGGCCAGAGAGCAACAGCGAGGTGACGGTGGTGCCCATTCCCGAAAGCTTCGGGTTCGCGCCCACTAGTTCGTTGAGAACCAGATTAGCCGCCTGAATTTCATCGGGAAGCGCATTTTGCGGGTCTGCCGTGTATCGATGGTCAAGATGCACCAGATCTAGCACGGTGGATGCCGAGGCCACATCGCCACCGACGTGTCCGCCCATGCCGTCGGCGAGTACCGCAAGATATTCTCCCGCGTAAGCGGAGTCATCGTTCTTTTTGCGCACGCGTCCGACATCGGACATCGCCGCGAACTTAAACTTTAAAGCCATTGGCTAGGCCTTCAATTCCAGGACAGTCTTCCCGATGCGGATGCGCTGTCCCGGTTCGACCGGCTGCGCGCGGGTGAGCTGGCTGTCGCCTACGAAGGTGCCGTTGGTGGAGCCAAGGTCTTCGATGAACCAACGCGAACCCTGTGGGAAAAGTCGGGCATGGCGGCCCGAGGCATAGTCGTCTTCAAGTACCACGGTGGCATCCTGGGCGCGACCGAACAGGATCGGCTGGCCCTGCAACGGGATACTGCGCCCGGCCAGGGGGCCTTCAACGATCTGTAGGGTATGTACTGCCTTGCGCGTGCTGATCTCTGGTTCGGCAAGTTCTGGATTCTTTTTCAGTGCCCGGGCGCTAGGTGCTCCGGTTCGAGCTCGCGTGCCGATCACCAAGTCACGGCGCATCGCACCGACGATGCTCAGCACGAGCAGCCAAATCAAGACAAGAAAGCCAAGTCGGAACAGGTTGAGAACCAGATCATTCATGCACGGCCTCCGTTGCTAGGCGTAATTAGGCGAAAGACTATCTTGGTCTGTCCGATAGTGATGATCGAACCGTCCAATATACGCGTCTCGCCCGAAATCTTTTTACCGTCCACATAGGTGCCGTTGGTTGAACCTAGATCGGTGACGGCGTAGGCGCCTTTGCCCTTCGTTTCGAAACGGACGTGCTGCCGCGAAACGCCGGTGTCATCCACGGGGATGTCGGTGCTCGCCGAGCGCCCAAGCACGATCGAATGGTGATGAAGCGCGAAGCGTTGCCCATTGACCTCGACCACCGCCTGCTTGGGAAGCGGGGCGGCTGCCGGCGCCGCCGGTGGGGGAGTAGGGCGTGGTTGTGCGGTGGTTTTGGGATCCGCAGCTGCGGCGCCCTGGTCCTGCTGCGGTTTGGGGGCCTTTGCCTTGACCGGAGCCGAAGCTACCGGGTTAGCGCTGGAGTCCTTGATGGAACCGGAAACTTCCATTTCGCCGGGCTTGAGCTCCTGGGAATTCACGAAATGAATCATGATGTTTCCTTGGACCGAATAGCCTTGGCTTACGGCATGTTCCGCGGTCACCTTAGCCATCTCGTTGACTACGGGTGAGCCCCACGACTTGGCCGTTGCAAAATCCTTGTCGCTCAACGAGACGATGAAATCGTTCGGAGCAAGACTGCGGCCCTCGCTGATCGCAAGAATTCCACGATCCATTTCGTTGCGCAGGGCGCTGGTGAGTTCAACCGGCTTGATGTCTGCGGTGCTGGTGCCACGAAAGAAGCTGGTGACGACCTTCTCTAAGCCTCGTTCGACGTTGTCGAGAAAGCTCATTGCGTGTGCTCCTTTCCTGTAGTCCACGGCGTTTCAAGGCCTTGCGGTCTTAGTCTGATGCCTTCGAGACACAGAACTTCATTATCGATCTTACTGTTTACAGCTGTGCAATTCCCGGAAATATCCTTGAAGGAACGACTAGCATCATATTCAACGCCCCAACGGCCCAAAAGGTTTCATGTGGCGCTAAGCACATGTGGGCCCTCTGATTAGGCGAACGGCGAAAAGTGCGTGTAAGCTATTTCTTGTTGCCGCGAGAGCGGGAATCATGCGCGAGTGGCGGAATTGGTAGACGCGCTGGCTTCAGGTGCCAGTGCCCTTCGGGGCGTGGGGGTTCAAGTCCCCCCTCGCGCACATGGGAAAAAGAGCCTCTCACTAGTCTGAAAAGACGAAGTGAGGGGTTCTTTTCGTTAACTCGCAGGGCGATCTTGGCTTTGGTTCAAGACGCAAAATAGCAGCTGGAGGCTCCTTGGGGGTGCGAATGCCCAACTCCCAGCGAGCCGAGCAAAACGTCGCACGGATTTGCTCCACGTTATCTGCGCCATTCTCCCGAACCGAGAAAAATTATTCGCCGGGCGTGGGAAGAACCACTTTTCCCGGCCTTCTGCCCGGACAGATTTCCTTCACCGCCCATCGCATAGAATCGGATTCATTGGATTACCGAAACGGTGGGGGCATCATGGCAGGCACTAACCAAAGCATCGAACTAGCCGGAACTGTGCACCAAGTCGAGGATCGACTGGTATTGCGCTTCGATCAAGAATCCAGTCAAAAACTTCCCAGTCGCGGCCAGGTGGCTGTGTCGCTGGTGGATTCAAACCAAAGTGTCGTCGTGGAGCCAGATGGGCGGCGTGGACATTGGCTGCCTGCCGAACAGCTTGGTCTTGAACTCGGGCAGAGACCCATATTGCACGTGACGATCGCCGAGCAGTGGCCCGAGGTAACCCTCCCGGAAGATCTAGCCGGCGCCCTTGAGGACGCGAGCGATCTGCAGGACACCTGGGAAGGGCTGACCCCCATGGCCAGATGGGAATGGGCGCGGTGGGTCAAATCGACGAAGAACGCCGCGACGCGTCAGCGGCGGGTGGAGGTCAGCATTTCCAAGCTGCGCGACGGCAAGCGGCGCCCCTGCTGCTTTGACCTGTCTTCCTGCACCGATCCGGAAGTTGCCAAGAGCGGAAAGCTCATCGAGTAGTTATTGGGCCCCACCGCTCGAGGCGCGAACCATCAGTTCACTGGAAAGCAGCAATTGGAATCGCTCGAGGTCCTTGCCCTCGATCAGGGTGCGCAACGCCTGGGCGGCCTCAATGCCTACGGCCTCGGCGTCGAGGCGAACGCTGGTCAGCGAAGGGTTTGAGGTGGCAGAGAAAGGCAGGTCATCGAAGCCGGTGACCGCCAACTCTTGGGGGATCCGCACTCCCGCGACGCTTGCTCCATGCAATACGCCGTAGGCGTGCGTATCTGTGGCGCAGGCCAACGCCGTGATGCCCGCGTGTTTCCACTGCTTCCAGTTCGCGGAGAAGGTCGCTGCCGCGTCTCCCATTTCAATGGTTGAGGACCTGATTGCGTCCGCCGGAACTTCCATGCCGTGTTCGGCCGCCGCGCTCAGAAAGGCTTCGCGCCGCGTGCGCAGGGTGGCGGTTCCGGTGTTTGCGTCCAGATAGCCAACCTTGCGGTGACCCTGTGCGGCGAGGTGCGCCGCCACGTCCCGTGCGCCTTGGAGCACGTCAAAATTTACCGATGGAACATTTTCTGGCGCATCCGGTGCATCGAGGGCGATCATTGGCAGGGGGCTGGATAGCTCGGCAAGGAATTCAGGTGTAGGTGCATGGACGAGCAATCCGGCCGGGCGCAAGCCCAGCAGGCGCCGGGTTTCGGCGGCGCTCGGCGATAGGCCGGCGTCGGTGACCGAAAGCAGCAGCTGGTAGTCCTCCCCGAGGACCCCGCGAACTCCGGCGATGAGCTTGGCGAAGAAGGGGTTTGAAATATCCGGGGCCACCAGAATGACCAGCGAGCTGACCCCGCGTGCCAGCGAGCTGCCGATGCTGTCTACGTAGTATCCGAGTTCGCGAATCGACTCGCGAACTCGGGCTTCATTTCTTTTGGAGACTCGGCCGCTGGACTTGCCGTTCGCCACCAGCGAGACAGTTGCCGTGGAAACTCCAGCATGGGCCGCGACCAGGGCAGCGGTGACCTTGCGCGCTGGCTGGGTTTGCTTCGGCGAATCACCATTGTTCATGGCTCCATCCTAGTGCGCCGTCGAGCATGCGCAACGTCGGGAGTTAAGCGCTTGACGCTTTGCGTTATCCGAGGAAGAATCAAGGGTAACCACACATCGAACTCCCGATAGCCGGCTATCGGGCGGATCAAGGGCGCAAATGAGCACACCACGTAAGATCATCCTTGACTGCGACCCAGGGCACGACGACGCGGTCGCCATCCTGTTGGCTCACGGAAATCCGCAGATCGAGCTGCTCGCGGTAACTACCGTCGTCGGCAATCAGACGCTGGAAAAAGTCACCGACAACGCACTGGCGGTGGGCACCATCGCCGGGATCACCGGGGTGCCATTCGCTGCCGGGTGCCCGCGCCCGCTGGTGCGCAATATCGAAACCGCTCCCCAGGTGCATGGTGACTCCGGGATGGACGGCCCGGCCCAGCCTAAGCCGCGCATCGAATTGGACGAGCGCCATGCGGTGGACCTGATCATCGAGACGATCATGTCGCACGAACCGGGCGAGATCACGCTGGTACCTACCGGAGCGTTGACCAATATCGCGTTGGCGGTGCGCCGCGAGCCACGCATCGTCGAGCGCGTGCGCGAGGTTGTGCTGATGGGCGGCGGCTACCACACCGGAAACTGGAGCGCCGTGGCCGAATTCAACATCAAGATCGACCCCGAAGCGGCGCATATCGTCTTCAATGAGAACTGGCCGGTGGTCATGGTGGGCCTGGATCTCACGCACCAGGCGCTGGCCACCAAGGACGTCGTGCGGCGCATCGAGCAAATCGGCACCGGCCCGGCGAAGTTCGTGCGCGAGCTTATGGACTTCTTCGCTCAGGCCTATCATGACCACCAGGGTTTCGACGCCCCGCCGGTGCATGATCCCTGCGCCGTGGCATATGTGATCGATCCAACCGTGGTGCGTACCCTGCGCGCGCCGGTCAGCGTTGAACTGCGCGGCGAACTGACCCTGGGGATGACGGTAGCTGACTTCCGTGCCCCGGCCTCGGCCGATTGCCATACCTCGGTGGCCGTGGATCTGGATCACGAACGCTTCTGGGATCTAGTTGTCGACGCCCTGGAGCGAATCGGTGAGGTCGAGCTAACAGCGTAGTTTCGGCAAAATCCAGCTAATTGTGATGACAGTCAATGCCAAAGCGCACCGCCATGCATAGACTGGAGATAAATACAGCTCAGGAGGCGAAGTGGCAGTCAAAACCCCGCACCAGAACGTAACCTTCGAATCGTCCGGAACGCAGGCGCACGGCTATCTTGCGCTTCCCGAGTCCGGTAAGGGCCCCGGCGTCATCGTGATCCAAGAATGGTGGGGGCTCACCGACCATATTCGCGATATCGCAGACCGGCTCGCCGACCAGGGCTTTGTCGCCTTGGCTCCGGATCTCTACGGCGGCTCGATCACCCATGATGGCGACGAGGCCGGCAGGATGATGTCCGAACTGCCCGAGGAAAAGGGCGCAGAGCTCCTCTCTGGTGCGGTGGACTACCTGCTCGCCAGCGACCATGTCACCAGCGGCAAGCTGGGAGCCATTGGATTCTGCATGGGTGGCGGTTTCGTCTTGCAACTGGCCGCTCAGCAGGGCGAAAAGATCGGCGCTGCGGTTCCGTTCTACGGTGTCGGCCAGGGTGTGCCCAATGAATTCAGCGGCGTGCGCGCGGCAATCCAGGGTCACTACGCGAACTTCGACGACTCCTACCCGGCCGCCGAGGCCAAGGCCCAGGAGGAACGGATCCGCCGTGAATCCGGTGCCGAGGTGCAGTACTTCTACTACGACGCCAAGCACGCATTCCACAACGACGAGAACCCTGCGGGCAACTACGACGCCCAGCTCGCGGACCTCGCCTGGCAGCGCGCCGTGGACTTTTTGCGACAAAAAGCCAACTAAGCACATAAAGTGGTAGGCATCACAGTTGGTGTATGCCTCGAATACTTCCGAAGCAATCCAAAACTCAAGGAGAAATAATGTCTGAAACCATCCTCGTAGGTGTTGACGGTTCCGAAACCGCTCAGCGTGCAGCTCGCCGGGCCGCCGAACTTGCCGTGAAGCTCGACGCCGATCTGGTGGTGCTCACCGCTCACGCCTCGGACAACACCGAGGTCGTCTCCATCGGCAGCGACACCTGGATCCTCGACGACGCCGAGCAGGCTCGCAAGCTGGCCCAGCGTGTGGCAAATGACGTGCGCAACGCGGTGCCAGGCGTGAAGATCAGCGCCGCTGCCGGCCACGGCAAGCCAGGCGACGTCCTGATCGCCGATGCAACCGACCGCGGCGCATCGATGATCGTCGTCGGCAACGTGGGCATGAAGGGTCTGGGCCGCGTGCTCGGCTCGGTCGCCTCCTCGGTAGCCCACTCGGCACCATGCGACGTGCTTGTGGTCAAGACCGACAAGTAAGCGAAGCTTGAACTGCGGCGGGCACGGATCTTTCCCGGCCCGCCGCAGTGCTTTAACCGCACCGCACCCCAGCAAAAGACCAGTAGGCTTTAACCGTGCAAAAACTTCGAGTTTCCTACGTAGCAGGCGTCACCCCGGGCAAGTGGATGGATCGCTTCACCGAACGCTACCCGCAGGTCGAATTCCAGGCTTCGCGTTATGACGGCGAGGACATCCTCGGCCTGCTGGCAACCGATCAGGCCGATGCCGTCTTCGTGCGCTACGTCGGGGATTCGCCGAAGGACGCCACGCGGCATCTCATTCCGCTCTACGAAGAGCTCGAGGTCGTCTGCGCGGCCAAAGACCACGACGTCGAATACCACGAGGAAACCATCGACGAGCAGGAAGTGGCGAAATTCCCGCAGCTTGACCTGTCCGAGTACCCGGAAGAAGCCGGCGGGATCCCGATCGCGATGGAAGTTGTCGCCTCCGGCGCGCAGGTGCTGCGCGTTCCGCAGAGCATCGCCCGGCTGTACCAGCGCAAAGACGTGGTCTATCGCCTCATCGAGGGCGGAGCGAGAACGCAAATCGGGATCGCCTGGCCCACCGGGCTGGCCGACACCGAACTGGTCGACGAATTCATCGGCATCGTCCGCGGACGCAGCGCAAACTCCTCCCGCCAGGCCTCGGTGCGCAGCACCCAGCAAGAAGCCAAGGCGGTTAATGACAAGCTGCGTGCGGCGGCCAAGGAAAAGGCGAAGCTGCGCGCAAAGCAGGAAAAACAAGCTAAGGCCAAAGCGCGCTCGGGCGGGGCTAAATCCCGCAAGCGCCGATAATAACCTAGTCAGCCACGCTAGAGACATGAGAGAGTAGGCCATATGGAGCAACTCGATACCCTCAGTCTGAGCACCCAGGGCAGCGCCCTGATTATCACCATCAACCGGCCTGCCTCGATGAACGCACTGGCCCTGGAGGTCGTTGCAGACCTCGAGCGGGCCGTCGACTACCTTGAAGCCAGCGGGTTCAAGCACCGCGGAGTGGTCATCACCGGCGCGGGAGAGAAAGCCTTTGTGGCCGGGGCAAATATCGTGCAGATGAATACGATGGACGCGACTGCGGCCGAGGCCTATGGCCGACGCATGCACCAGGTCACCGAGCGGCTCGAGTCGCTGCAGTTGCCGGTGATCGCCGCGGTCAACGGATTCGCCCTAGGTGGCGGGTGCGAACTGGCCTTGGCCTGCGACTTCATCTACGCCTCGCAGAAGGCAAGTTTCGGACAGCCGGAGGTCACCCTCGGCCTGGTGCCCGGCTTCGGTGGATCGGTACGCCTGCCACGCCGCGTGGGCAATGCGATGGCCCGCGAATTGATCTTCACCGGCCGCCGGATCAAGGCCGATGAGGCACTGCGCATCGGCCTGGCTAACCGCCTGGTAGCCCCGGAAGAACTGCTGACCGAAGCCGTCGCGACCATCGAAGAGATGGCCAAGGTTTCCCCGACCGCCGTGGCGAACGCCAAGCGCGCCATGGTCAAAATGGACTCGGTCAACGTCCATGACGCTCTCGAGCTGGAGGCCCAGAGCTTCCACGAGGCCTTTAACACCGCCGATTCCGTAGAGGGCCGGGCGGCCTTCGTTGAGAAACGCGCCGCGAACTTCCCCGGAAACTAGCCATGCACTACGGGGCGCATCAGGACCAATGGCTGCGCTTCTACGCGCCGCAGGAGACCACCGCGCTCGGTGCGGTGATGATCATCCACGGCGGATATTGGCGCGAAAAGTACACCGCGCAGCTCGGTGAACCGCTGGCCTTGGATCTGGCAGCACGCGGTTTCCCCACCTACAACCTCGAATACCGGCGCGGGCCGGGCAGCGCGGCAAAAATGCTGGCCGATGCCCGGCTTGCGCTGGCATTGATCAAGGAGGAAGGCCCGATCACCCTGATCGGGCATTCCGCCGGCGGGCACCTCGCCTGCCTGCTCGCCGCCCATGAGGAGCGGGTCAGCCAGGTGATTTCGCAGGCCGGCCTGCTCGATCTGCAGCTTGCCCGGACGCTGCGGCTGAGCAACGACGCGGTCAACGAAATGCTCGGCGACTGTGATCTGTCCACGCTGAACCCCGTGGAATTATGGCCGACGGGGGCGCGTGTCGTAATCTTTCATGGACGGGCCGATGCGGATGTCCCGGTGAAAATTGCCCGGCGCGCGGCCGATCATGCGGCGGCACTCGGCCAACAACACTCCTTGCGGATTTTCGACGGCGACCATTTCACTTGGATCGATCCGTCCAGCCATCAGTGGGAGGCGTGCGTCAAGGCGCTGTACCCGCTGCACTACAAAGGAGCATGATGAACCCGACGGTCATAGGCGAGGCGCTGGTCGACGTATTGGCCTCCGGAATTGCCCCGGCGCAAGAATTTGTGGGCGGAAGCCCGCTGAACGTTGCCGTCTCACTGGCCCGCCTAGGCTACCCGGGCACCCTGATCACCCGCTGGGGGCAGGACGAAAAGGGCGCAAAAATCGAACGCTTCCTGGCGGAGAACGAGGTCATGTACCTCGGTGGCGCGGACGACGAGCCGACGGTGATCGCCCACGGAATCCTGGACCCCGCCGGCGGCGCGACCTTCGCATTTAACGCCTTCTGGCAGATGCCCACCATCGGCCCCGAACTGGCCCAGGACTCCGAGCTGGTGCACACCGGATCCATTGCCACGCTCTTCAGCCCCGACGAGCTGCTCCCCTTGCTGGCAGCCGCGCGGAGCCACGCCACCATCAGCTATGACCCGAACCTGCGCCCCTCGCTGGTGACCAACCACGCCCAAACTGTTGCCGAGGTGGAGCAATTCGTGGGCCAGGCGGATGTCGTTCGGGTTTCGGGGATCGACCTGAAATGGCTCTACCCGATGCGTACGGTGCACGAGTCGGCCCGCGCTTGGTTGGCCATGGGTCCGGCGATCGTCGTGGCAACCGCCGGGTCGCGCGGCTCCTGGGGAGTGGTGCGCGCGGGCGAATCGGAACACACCGCACAGGCCGTCGAGGTCACGGACACCGTGGGCGCCGGGGACACCTTCACCGCCGCCCTGCTGTGCTGGCTGGCCGAACATGGGCTGATCGGCGCGTCGAACCGTGAAAAGCTGGCCCGGCTTGCGGTGGATCAGCTCGACCAGGCCCTGGATTTTGCCGCCCGCGCGGCCTCGGTCACCGTGGGACGCGCCGGCGCGAACCCGCCGAGCCGCGAGGAGCTTTCATGATCAAGCTGATCGCCTCGGATCTCGACGGGACCATCGTGGCGCGCGATGGCAGCATCAGCGACCGCACCCGTCGCGCCTTCTTGGACGCCCGCGAGGCCGGAATTCATATCGTCTTCGTCACCGGCCGGCCGTTCCGCTGGCTCACCCCCATCATCGAGGCCTTCGGCGGGATGGGGACGGTGATCTGTTCCAATGGGGCCGTGCTCTATGACCTGGAGCAAGACCGCGTGATCTGGTCCCGCACGCTCAGCTCGGCCACCGCCAGAATGGCGGCCGAAATTATTCTGAAGCATGAACCGGACGCCGCCTTTGCGGCCGAGACCACTCGCGGATTGCACCTGGGCGAAAATTTTGCCGAACGCCACCGGACCCTTGGCAGCCAGTCGGTATTGGATCTAGACTCGGAAGCCATCGACCAGGAAGGCATCGTGAAGTTTTTGGCCCGCTCCAAAACGCTGCCCATCGATGAGTTCTACGCTGCCGTCGCCCCGGAACTGGAAAAGCTTCTTTCGGTCACTCACTCCGCATTCGATGTTTCGCTGCTGGAAATGGCCCACGTCGACATCCACAAGGCCACCACTCTCGATGTGTACTGCCGCGAGCTGGGCATTACCGCCGATGAAGTCATGGCCTTCGGAGATATGCCCAACGACCTCGAGATGCTCGAATACGCAGGCCACGGTTATGCGATGGCCTCGGGCCACCCGCTGGCCTTGGCCACCGCGCAGCACACCGCGGATACCCTCGAGGCAGACGGAGTCGCGCAGGTCATCGAGGATCTGCTGAAATGACCTACGCTTTCACGCACCGCGGCGTCCGGCGAGACGGCGAAGAGAATACGCTGATCGCCTTCCAGCGCGCGTGGGACCTGGGCATTACGCACTTGGAAACGGATGTGCGAGCCTCCAAGGACGGCACCGTTTACGCCTTCCATGACCAGAACCTGGACCGGGTGACGGATGCGACCGGGCCGCTGGGCGAGCGCACCGACGAAGAACTTGCTTCGGTGCGTGCAGGCGGGCAGCCGTTGTGCACGCTCGCCGAATTATTGCGCAATTTTCCCGATGCGTTGGTGAATATCGACGTCAAGGACGAGGCGGTGATCGCGCCGCTTGCCCTTTTGATCGAAGAGCTGGGCTGCCACCGGCAGATCGCCTTGGCCTCATTTGATAGCTCGCGCAGTGCCGCGGTGCAGCATCTCATTGCTACGGAAATGAAACGTTCCCCCGGTATTCGTGAGACGGCGTTGATCTGGTTGTGCGCCATGGTTCTGGGCCGCGTGCCTAAACGGCTGATTAAGGACTTCTGGGCCGTGCAGGTGCCCCTCAAACAAGGATTTCTGCCGGTGGTTACCTCGCGTTTTATCCGTGCGGTCCACGGCGCGCGGGTGCAGGTTCATGTGTGGGTCATCAATGATGAGCCGAGCATGCGAATGCTGATCGAGAAGAACGTGGATGCAATTATTAGCGACGAGGCCGAACTGCTGGTCAAAGTGCTCGGTTAGTTCAGCAACACGCGTTTGACCAGATACTTCTCCAGAACCTGCGCATCTGGTTCGAAGCCCAGGCCGGGGGCGTGCGGCAGCTGGATCGCTCCGTCCCCATTCATGGCTGATTGATGCGGAGCGTGCAGCGGGTGCAAGGTATGCGCCCATCTCACAAACGGAATCTCCAACTCTGGAAGCGGGGTCCCGTTGGTGAGAACCTGGGGTGGATCGAGCGCCAGAATTTGAGCGCTCGCAAGTAGCGCAGGCCCGTAATAGAAGTTGTGCGGCACCACCGGAACGCCGAGCCGCTTGCCCGCCTGGCGGATCTCAAGCATTCCCGAGATGCCACCGATTTTGCCGACGCTCGGTTGCGCAAAGCTGAGCGCACTGGACTCCATGGCTGAGATGAGCCCGGCAACTCCCGAGTGGTTCTCCCCGGCGGAAATGTTCGCGAAACGGGCGTTGAGCTCACGAAGCGCCGTCGTGGAATCGGGAGGAAAGACGGGTTCCTCAACCCAGAGCAGATCGAGTGCTTCAAACTGTGCGATGGCCTGCGCGGCACCGTCCTGATCCCAAGCGCAGTTGACGTCGACCATGAGCGCCGAGCTGCCAATGCTCTGGCGGGCTGCTGCGATGGCCTCGCGGCTGGATTCATGCAGTTTGAAGGCCGTAAATCCCAGGCTTTGCGCCTGCTTCACGTGGGATGAAACTTCATCCGGATCTTCGGCGTAATGCACCAGGGAGGCGTAGGCGCGGATCTGGTCTCGCGCGCCGGGCTCAATGTATTCACGCAAGGTCGCTCCGGCTTGTTGTGCCTCGAGGTCCCACAACGCGATGTCCATAGCCGAGAGCGCGTAATGCACCGGCCCGGTCCGCCCGAAGGCATGAAATGCATACTCGGCCGCGGGTATGGAATTGGCGATCCCGGTTTCTCGGCCGATAAAAAATGGGCCGACGATCTCTTGCAGCGCCGCCCATGTGGCGGGGTTCGATTTGTGGCCAAAGGCTTCACCCCATCCGGTAAGCCCGTTTTTGGTACTGACCTTGACCATCAGGGATTCCATGTGTGTGAAATTTCGCGACGATGCATTGAACGTATCGATTGATTCCACATCGGAATCTTCGAGTTCTTGGCGCCCGGCCTCGAAAGGCATGGAAATCAGAAGCAGTTCAATAGACTGAATGTAATCCATTAAGTTCTCGTTGACTTGAGTCAATGCATCAATCTTTCATTTTCTCTGGGGGATTTTCCGGCTTGGCAAGGTGCGGGGCATGAGCCTTTGGTGAATTGTGGAACCGCTCACTGAATTGCTGCGCTCAATGTGGTTGACCTCACGTTGGTTTTTAGTTTAGCGTGGGGGAATACGCTTTGGAAAGCGCATTCCTAACTATTAGTTATTCAGCTTCTCTAGGAAGCATCAAACCGAGGAGTCAGCCATGTTGGTCCACACTCGCCAGGGGTCCCAACGCACCCCTTCGAACGAGGGCGTTGGTCAATGAGTGCCATTGCTGAATTATCAAGACTTAGCAAGACCAAAGGCCGCAAGGCTCCCGCCAAAGACAACAAGGCCGGCCACCTCTTCTTGCTGCCGTGGACTATCGGGCTGTTCCTGATCACGCTGGGCCCGATGGCAATGTCCCTGTACTTGTCATTCACGGACTACAACCTCTTGCAGGCCCCGGAATTCGTCGGCATGGACAACATCGAACGGATGTTCAGCGACGATCGGCTGCACAATTCGCTGCGCGTGACGTTTACCTATGTACTGGTCGGCGTTCCGCTCCAGCTCGGCGTCGCGCTCGGCGTCGCCATGCTGTTGGATCGCGGAATGCGCGGGTTGTCCTTCTACCGCTCGATCTTCTACCTGCCCTCGATGCTCGGCTCATCCGTAGCCATCGCGGTGCTATGGAAGCAGATCTTTGGAACTACCGGGCTGGTTAACCAGCTCCTGGGACTCGTGGGCATCGAAGGCATGGGCTGGATCTCCGATCCGAGCACCTCACTGAGCAGCCTCATTCTGCTCAACGTGTGGACCTTCGGCTCGCCGATGGTGATCTTCCTGGCGGGTCTGCGCCAGATCCCTGCGATGTACTACGAAGCCGCTTCGATCGACGGGGCCACCAAATGGCGCCAATTTGTCAGCATCACTCTTCCGATGCTGAGCCCGATCATTTTCTTCAACCTCGTACTGCAGGTGATTGGCGCCTTCCAGAACTTCACTCAGGCATTCATCGTCTCCAATGGTTCTGGCGGACCGGCGGATTCAACAATGTTCTTTACCTTGTACCTCTATCAGCAGGGCTTCAAGCAGTTTGACATGGGCTACGCCTCGGCGATGGCTTGGCTATTGGTCCTGATCGTCGGTGGTTTCACAGCACTGAACTTCTTCGTTTCTAAGTATTGGGTGTTCTACGATGACTAATCAGACTTCAACTTCGCGCGAGGAACTAGACGCGAATAAATTGACGGCACTTGACGAAGAAGCGCTGTTTGGGGGTCGGCCTCCCGTGGGCGGAACCGATTCCAAGGGGAAAAAAGTCAAGGGCCACCGCCCCAGCGCACGAACCCGCGCACGTGCGATCATCAAGCACACCATTTTGATTCTGGCCGCGCTGATCATGATCTACCCGCTGCTCTGGATGATTGCCAGTTCCTTCAGGCCAAACGATCTGATCTTCCGCGAAGCCGGTCTGGTGATCTCGAGCGTGGAATGGGAGAACTATCCCAACGGTTGGAGCGCACTGTCGGAACCATTCAGCAAATACCTGATGAACTCGGCCATCGTCGTGCTCGGTTGCATCCTAGGAAATCTGGTTTCTTGTTCGATGGCGGCCTATGCCTTCGCCCGCCTGGAGTTTAAGTTCAAGAAGATCATGTTCGTGCTCATGCTGATGACCATCATGCTTCCCATTCACGTCATCATCGTTCCGCAGTACATCATGTTTTCGCAGATCGGTTGGGTCAACAC
The DNA here is from genome assembly GCF_002979835.1 of Arthrobacter sp. MYb221. Taxonomy (NCBI): domain Bacteria; kingdom Bacillati; phylum Actinomycetota; class Actinomycetes; order Micrococcales; family Micrococcaceae; genus Arthrobacter; species Arthrobacter sp. MYb221. The sequence continues at coordinate 49,340 of NZ_PCPW01000014.1, forward strand.
CTTCTGGCCTATCATCGTTCCGAAACTACTAGCCACTGACGCATTTTTCATCTTCCTGATGATTCAGTTCATCCGTGGCATTCCCAAGGACATGGATGAAGCCGCGCGCATCGATGGCGCGGGCCACCCACGCATCTTCTTGCAGGTGATCTTGCCATTGATGGTGCCGGCATTGGCTACCACCGCGATCTTCACCTTCATCTGGACCTGGAGCGACTTCTTCACCTCGCTGATCTACCTGACAAATCCAAGTAACTACACGGTTCAGGTGGCGTTGAATGCCTTCATCGACTCGACCGGCGAATCGAACTGGGGAGCGTTGTTCGCAATGTCGATCATTACTCTCGTACCCGTTTTCTTGGCCTTCCTCTTCGGCCAGAAGTTCCTGATCAAGGGCATCGCCACTACCGGCATCAAATAACCACAAGGGATGGGCTCGGCTGAAACGTTCGAGCCCATCCGCTGGTCAACGATTTCTTAAGGACCCACCCAGATGACTGCACCTAACCGTACCCGGTACGTACTAATCGGCACCGGAAACCGTTGCGAAATGTACCTCACCGCGATCCTGGGCGAGCACAGCGACGTCGCCGAGCTCGTGGCACTATCCGATCCAAACCCCGGGCGGATCGAGTACTACCAAGACGTTGTGGAACAGACGTTCGGGCAGCGCCTGGATGCCTTTGATCCGGCGCAACTGGCCGACTATGTTGCCGAGCACGAGATTAACCGGGTGATCATCACCAGTCCGGACTACACCCACGCAGACCTCGTTTGCGCCGCGCTCCGTGCCGGTGCTGATGTGATTGTTGAAAAGCCGCTGACCATCGACGCTGCAAGCACCACGCGTATCGCGGCGGCGGTTGCGGAAACCGGCCGAGAAGTCATCGTCACCTTCAACTACCGCTACTCACCGCGCAATACCGCGTTGAAGAAGGCCATCGATGACGGATTAATCGGCGAGGTAACCTCCATCGACTTCAGTTGGGTGCTCGACACCGTGCATGGTGCGGACTATTTCCGCCGCTGGCACCGGATCAAGGAGAACTCCGGCGGTCTGCTGGTGCATAAATCAAGTCACCATTTCGACCTTGTGAACTGGTGGCTGTCCGATACCCCGCAACGGGTCTTTGCGGCCGGAGGGTTGAAATTCTACGGCCCGGATAATGCCGCGCGGCGCGGGCAGCAGGCCAGTGAACGTGGAACCCACGAACACAGCGAGGCAGATCCCTTCGACCTGGATCTACGCAGCGACCGTCGCCTGGAGAAGCTGTACTTGGATAGCGAACATCATGACGGATACCGCCGCGACCAAGGAGTATTCGCAGGCGAGATCGGGATTGAGGATAATCTGGCGTTGACGGTGGAGTACGAAGGCGGCCCGGTGCTGTCCTACTCTCTGAATGCGCACAGCCCCTGGGAGGGGTACCGGGTGGCAGTCAACGGCACCGCAGGACGCCTGGAATTGGATGTGGTCGAGCGAGCAGCGGTGCTTCCTGCCGCAGGGGGAAATCCCGTGGATCCGTCCTTCTCGGACGACGGACAGAATACCGCGGTGCGCTCCAAGGGGGAGAAGCTTGTCCTCCAGCGCCACTGGGGGCCGGCCGAGGAACTGGAAATCATCAACGGGGAAGGTTCGCACGGCGGCGGGGATGCACTGCTGCTGGAGGAGCTCTTCCGCGGCACCACAGTCGACAGGTATTCACGGCAGGCCGGATTCCTCGATGGAGCGCGAGCTATCGCCGTGGGAATCTGCGGCAACCAATCCCTGGAATCTGGTCAAGCGGTAGCCGTAGAACAGGCCGGACTTGGTGTTAATTTATCCCTCGTGGAACGGGTTCAGGTGTAATCGGAAAAATGAGCGAGAAAGTTATTATCACTGGCGGATCAGGCCGTCTAGGTCGTGCTGTCGTAGCCGGATTTGCCCACGCGGGGCACCATGTTGTGTCCTTGGACCGAACCCTTCCCGAGGATCCTCTGGACGGTGTCGACTACCGAAGCGTGGACCTCTTGGATGCCGCAGCCACTTGTGCATTGTTCAAGGAAGCCACCCCGCAGGCGGTAGTCTCCCTAGCGGCCATGGCGGTGCCCTTTATGGCGCCGGAGGAAGTGCTGCTGCGCACCAACGCAACGATCGCCCACAACGTCACCTCAGCCGCCGTGGAATCCGGGGCAACCCGCGTGGTCCTGGCCTCCAGCCCATCGATCATGGGCTACGGAGCCCCGGGCGGCTGGAAGCCTGGCAAGCTGCCGCTGGACGAGACCGAAACCCCGCGCCCGTGGCACGCGTACGGCCTTTCCAAATACGTTGCCGAACAGATCGGGGCAATGTTCGCCGCAAAGATGGGCCCAGCAAGCACGGTCAAGTTCGCCTCCTTCCGGCCTTGCTATGTCATTGCCGAAGAGGAATGGGCTGGTGCCATAACGCAGCAGGGACACACCGTGGCCGAACGCTTGGCCGATCCTAAACTTTCGGCTCCGGCGTTGTTCAACTACGTGGACGCCCGGGATGTCACGGATTTTCTGCTCTTGCTGCTGGAACGCTTTGACCGAGTGGAGAATGGTTCGGTCTTCTTTGTGGGGGCCAAGGACGCCATGGCTACCTCCCCATTGTCGGAGCTCATCCCGGAAATCTATCCAGAGCTGGCGGAGCTGGCGGCCAACCTGACCGGGGATTCTCCGGCTTTCAGTATCGAGAAGGCTCGAAGCGTCATCGGCTGGGAGCCAAAGCGCAGCTGGAGAACCGAATTGAAACAACTGGTCTAACCGGTCCTGCGGGAGCCCACCTCTCGCTCTGCGGTTTCAGCGCGCCAACACTGCGGGGCGATCCAAATTGCCTACCCGAATCACCGGCCACCGGGGATCGACGCTGAGTACTTCCACGGTTGGCTTACCGCCATGCTCGATGAGCAGGACGGTATCCTCAACTTTAAAGGTCATGGCGTCCTGTACCGCACTGGGATTCCACGCGAAAGCCTGATTCGCGCGGATGAGGTCGGTAGCATCTGGGGTCAGGCGAGGATCTCTGCCGTTGTAACCGGCAATCCCACCTTGATGATGGTTCTGCCATTCTTGGGGATCGAACCCATGCAGAGGATACGCGGCCTGAACGACGGGGAGCATCGATCTTAGTTCGGTGCCCGGTTGCAAGGATCTGAAAATCTCGTGCTCCACCTGAAGAATCGCGTGCTCTGCTTCCAGCTCTCCGTGCAACGGGTCGCCAAAACGGACCCACCGGGTGACATTGGCGATCAATCCACCGCGGCGAACGCAGAGTACCGCCATGGCTTTGCGCCCAAGCAGGGCCTTTGTGGGCAGGGGGTGGCGGAATGCCGAGCGAGAATCCCCGCAGACCAATGCCACGAGCACTTCGCCGCCGAGGCTGATTGCTGCGGCACTGAGCCTGGCAGCAATATCCCGTTCGGAGTCTTCGGGGCTCGCCTCACCGAGCACTTGCGTGAAAATCCCGGCGACAGCCACACAGAGACCTCGGTACCTGCTGACCTCGGCGTCGCATAGAACGGTACGCAAGCCTCGCAGCTGCACCTCCACTCGGGCCTCGGACAAGACCTCCAGTCCACGCACCTCTGGGCACCATGCCGCATAGTCGTCGAGTGACTCGTACCAGTCCAGAATGTGCAACCGGGCCTCGGGGACTTTGCGCAGTTCTTCGGCAAGCAAGCGGTCCGCTTCGCTCAGCGGCGTGGCGATCTCACAACCTTCGCGGTGCACCAACACACGCAGTGCCGGAGGACTCGCCAGCGAAACATGGGTTCGAGCGCCGGCTAGGTACCACGACAGCGACCCCGCGGTGGACAGCAAGATAGCGTCCGCGCCCAGCTCGTCGAGCAGATCCACCAGCTGGGCATGCTTGAGGTTATATTCATTGAGGGGCATACTTCTCCTGCCGAGATGGAGTAGGAAGTTATTCTTGATTGAACGTTTCGGCCAGCTGGGCACTTTGCTGCTTGGAGAGTGCTCCGTCAACGACCAGAATCCGAACCTTGCGGCTGGCCAAGGCGCTTGGCTCCAGAATCACCGGGCTATCCCACGCCAGCGATGCGCCGATGCCGGGATATCCCGAGTACCGAACAAACCATGGGTCATGCGCTGTGGAACAGAAGATGAGCGTTGCGGCCCCATGGCCCAGGTCGCGGGAATTCAATCCCACCGAATCGGCGGAAAAAACTGCGCTAAATGCCAGCCAATCACTGGTGGAGCCATGCACGGCCGATTCACCGGAGGCATTTGCCGTATAGATTTCGCCCCGATGCACGGCCGGCAGGCGCCAGAAGAATCCGCCATAGCCGCCCTGGTCCCGCCCGTTGGAACCAGGAGACCCCAGCGATACCTGCTGGTCGCGCGCTTGCAGGGCAAACTCAAAGTCCAATGACCAGCCTCGGATTTGCAACCGTTCAAAAGCCTCCGCTCGAACGGTACGGTGTTCATCAAGGAGCACTTGTCCATGGTGGTCAACCCATTCAAGATGCGAAGTGACAGCGGAATTGGATTCGTTGAATTCCTCGCAGACGGCGCGAATGTGCCCATGGTCAGCTTTCCAGAGATAACGCCCAGCTGAGCGCGTGTAGGTTCGTCCGCCCCAGAAATTGGTTCCATTGACATCCTGCAGCGCGACTCCCAGACCGAGATGCCAGGTGTGGTCCAGGGGTTGCTGGTCACTGACGGTGACACCGTCGAGCGTGCGCAGCTGATCAAGGAATGGGCGTGGTGAGTTTGTCGGGGCAATGTCCGTTCCGGTGCGTAGCCGCGCAACCTCCACGGGATCGCCACTGATCGGATGGGCGATCTGGAGAGTTCCGCTAGTGGGTGCCGGCTTGGCCCACGGGGCTCCTAGGGAAGAGAACGCAGTTTGCGCGGCCACCGCGCGGTCAATGAACCTTTCGATGTCTGGAACCACCGGATGATATTCTCCATCTTCGCCTACGCCATAAACCTCGCTGCGGCAGATCGCTTGCGGATCGGGTGAGGTCCGCACCTGTTCGAGGACTTTCATGAACGCTCCGGCATTTTCCAAGGGGCACAGCAGTTTTGGCGCTGCGCCGCTTCGCACATCCACAAGATTTTCGAGCAGGTTAACTCGACCGAAGCTGCGGATATATTCTTCACCGCCGAAATCCGGGTTGGGGCGAACCACCAGCTCGTCTCGTGTGTAGTACAGGGTTGCTTGACCTTCGGTCCCGTAGACGGTGACCCACGGGTCGCGTTGCTCGGCCGCGCACACGGTTAACGCGGCAGTCACCGGGATCCCCTTCACCGTGCGCAGGCAGAGCACCGAGGTGTCATCGGCTTCGATATCATGGGCGTGGTAAAGCTCGGTGGAAAGTGCGGCGACATCCTCGGCTCGGCGTGCCCCGGCAATGTGCAGGGCACTCATCACCGCGTGGGCCAGCGGATTGGTGATGACCCCGTCGGCAATGTGGATGCCATCCAGGACTCGGTGGCCGGCCCAAGGCGCCCGATCATAATACCCCTGAGTGCGCAGCCAGGTACCGGAGGCACCGACGGCGCGCAACTCGCCGATGGGTGAATCACGCGCATCATCAACAAAAAACTCCTCGAGAGCCGCTAAAGCCAAGGAGCCAACTGCCTGAAAACCGACCTGCACCCGGCCTCCGGCCTCCCGGGCAGCAGAAAGCAGTTCCTGGTATTGCGCGAAGGTAGCCGTAGGAGGCTTCTCCAGGTACAGATCGGCGCCGGTCATAAGTGCCTTGAGCGCCAGTTCGTGGTGGGTGTTGATTGGCGTCGAAACAATGATGATATCCGGGCTGATATCGGAGTCGATCAACGCATCAAGGGAGGCGAATATGGGGGTATCTTCGCCGCGGATGTCCGGCCCCGGATCGTCGGGGCCGGCACCGGCCACAAAATTGGCTTTACCCAGCGCAACGAGGCGGTGGATGTTCAGCAGGTGCTGGCGTCCGAACCCGTTCAGCCCAATTAGCGCGATCCCCGGTACTCTGTGATCCGGCGCATCCGTTGTCGTGGCACCTTGCTGCGATAAGTCGGTCATACCCGTCCTTGGTTAACGTCGTTGACTAAGTGAAATAAGGATACGAGCTAGTTGGCGGTGCTCGCCTCCAGCACCCCTGAAGCTTCATTGAGGTGCGGGAGCACTAGCTGCTCGTAACGCTCTTTCATGGTGCGAATGGTCAGCTCCGCGGCTTGATTATTAACTTCTTCGTTGAAGATCTCCACCTCAACGGGACCGCGGTATCCGGCTTGGGCGACCCAGCGGGAAATGGAAGCGAACTCAATGTATCCATCGCCCATCATGCCCCGTGACTGCAGGGCATCGCGGGCGATCGGGAGGTTGAAGTCGCAGATCTGGTAACTTGCCAGTCGACCCTCGTGACCGGCCCGCTGAATTTGAGCTTGAAGCTGCGGATCCCAGAATACGTGGAAGGTATCCACCACGACACCCACGGCCGAAGTCGGGTAGGGAGTGGCCAAGTCTAGGGCCTGGCCCAAGGTGGAGAGCACCGCGCGGTCGGCCACGTACATGGGGTGCAGGGCTTCGAGAACCAGACGCACGCCATGTTCGGCGGCGTAGGGAACCAATTCCCCCAGGGCCTTGGCGACGCGGTCGCGGGCCGCAACAATGTTTTTGTCGGCCCCGTCCCCCTGGCCACCGAGGATATGCGCGGCGGCGGGAAGCCCGCCCACAACCATGATCAGCTCGTTGGCGCCGATGATGGCAGCCTCGCGGATCGCTTCGCGGTTCGATTCCAACGCTTCGCTTCGCCCCGCAGCCGAATTGCTGGTCAGGAAACCGCCGCGGCACAGCGTGCTTGCCTTCAACCCGGCGCCGCCGATGATCTTCGCCGCCGGTTCTGCCCCGCCCACGTCGCTAATGAGGTGGCGCCAGGGACCAATATGGCTCAGGCCCGCCTCGGCCGCTGCCTGCACTGCTTCGCGCAGATTCAGCCGAGGGGTAGTGCCGGTGTTCAGCGCCAGTTCGAAGCTCATGCGACTCCAGTCAGAGTTGGGACGGGGGAGAACACGCCATTAATTTCCAATAGCTGATTCAGGCGTTCAGCGGCTAGCTCGGGATTCAGCAACAGACCGGCCTGATCGGCCAGGACAAACGTGCGCACCAGATGGAGAATCGAGCGGCCGGCATGCAGTCCGCCGACCATTTGGAAACCGGCTTGGTGCCCGTTGAGCCAGGAAAGGAAGGCGATTCCGGTCTTGTAGTAGAACGTCGGTGCGGAAAAAATATGCAGTCCCAGATCCCGAGTGGAATCCAGGATGGTGCGTGCCCGCTGTCCATCTCCCGCGTCGAAGGCCTGAAGCGCGGTCGAGGCCGCCGGATAGATTGCAGCGAAGATGCCTAGCAGGGCATCGGAGTGCCTGGTGCCGTCGCCTTGGATAAGTTCCGGGTAGTTGAAGTCGTCACCGGTGTAGAGCCGGACACCCTGTGGCAGCCGTGCGCGCAAATACTTTTCATGCTCGGCATCCAAAAGCGAAACCTTGACGCCATCGATCTTGGCCGCATGGTTCTCCACCAGGCTGGCGAAGGTGGCGGTTGCCGTCTCGATATCGGTGTCCCCCCAGTAGCCAGCCAGCGCGGGATCAAACATTTCCCCGAGCCAATGCAGAATCACCGGTTTGGTGGCGGCTTCCAGCAGGGTGCCGTAGACGTTCAGGTAGTCTTCGGACGATTCGGCGGCGCGGACCAGCGCCCGCGAACACATCAAAATGACCTTCGCCCCGGACTCTTCGACGAGTCCCAGCATCTCCAAATAGGAGTCTGTGACCCGGGCCAGGTCGCCGGCCTGCACGCTGAGCGGATCCAGCTGGTCGGTGCCGACTCCGCAGGCCAGCAGGTCTCGCACGCTACGCCCGGTCAGCGCCGGATAGCTATTGCTGGCAACTACCCTTGCCGCTTCGGCGGCGGAACGTTGAATGAGTTCCCTGGTCGCCGCGTAGTCCAGGCCCATGCCACGTTGAGCGGTGTCCATGGCATCGGCGACGCCTAAACCGTAGGACCACAGTTCGTGGCGGTAAGCCAAGGTTGCTTCCCAGTCCAAGGAGGCCGGTGCCCCCGGGGTGTTATCGGCGGTCATCAGCGGAATTACGTGGGCCGCAGCGTAGACCTTGCGTGTGCTGATCGGTGCGGTGGGGCGGCGAAAATCTCCGGGGCCGGAGAGCGTGTAGCTGTAGGGTTCCCCGTGCTCGTTGGGCAGGATGATTGTCGGTTGTGTTTGTTGCTGGCTCACAGGGTGATCTCCGGGATGTCGATGGTGCGCCGTTCGGCGCTGGACTGCAGGCCCAGCTCGGCAAGCTGCACGCCACGAGCGGCCGACAGCAAGCCGTAGCGGTGTTCGCGGCCGGCCACGACATCGGCCAGGAATTCTTCCCACTGCAATTTGAACCCGTTGTCCAGATCCGCGTTGGCCGGCACTTCCAGCCACTGATCGCGGAAGGATTCGGTGACCGGAAGGTCCGGGTTCCAGACCGGCTTGGGTGTGTTGGCTCGCTGTTGGGCGACGCATTTGTTCAGACCTGCCACCGCGGATCCGTGAGTTCCGTCGATCTGGAACTCAACGAGCTCGTCGCGATAGACACGCACCGCCCAGGAGGAGTTGATCTGGGCAACAACTTGATCTCCGGCAGGAGTTTCAAGTTCAAAGATTCCGTAGGCTGCGTCGTCCGCGGTTGCCTCGTAGGGCGCACCCTTTTCATCCCACCGGGTGGGGATGTGAGTTGCGGTTTTGGAGGTAACTGATTTGACCTTGCCGATGATGCCTTCGAGGACGTAGTTCCAGTGGCAGTACATGTCGGTGGTCATCGATCCGCCATCGGCCAGCCGGTAGTTCCATGACGGACGTTGGGCTTCCTGGATTTCGCCTTCGAAGACCCAGTAACCGAATTCTCCGCGCAGGGACAGGATCCGGCCAAAGAAGCCCTCGTCGACAAGCCGGCGCAGTTTGACCAAGCCTGGCAGGTACAACTTGTCGTGCACTACGCCGGCGGTAATGCCCTTGCTCTTGGCTTGGCGCGCCAGGTCTACCGCTTCGGTAAGGGTTTCGGCGGTCGGTTTTTCGGTGAAGATGTGCTTACCGGCTGTGATGGCCTTGGACAGGGTGTCGTAGCGCAGCGACGTCATCGAGGCGTCAAAGACGATGTCGACGGAGTCGTCGTTGATTAGCGAGTCGAGGTCGGTGGAGTAGTGCTCAACGTTGTGGAGCTGGGCCAGTTCCTTGAGTTTCGCCTCGTTGCGGCCAACGAGAATTGGCTCGACGGTCACCTTGGAACCGTCGGGCAAGGTAATTCCTCCCTGATCACGGATCGGCAGGATGGAGCGGAGCAGGTGCTGCCGATAGCCCATGCGGCCGGTGATGCCACTCATGGCGATGCGAAGTACTCGTGGTTCTGTCATGGGGGTGCTCCTCGTGCAAGGGATTGTTAAGAAAGGAATTGGGAATGCGCTTTCCACGATAGTGTTGCCCAATTAGTGTGTCAACCATCTCCGTTCAGGGAGATAAGCTTGTTCAAAATTGCAATGGGTGATAAGGATTTCATGTGGCTATTCGACTAACTGACGTGGCTAATGAAGCCGGAGTTTCATTGGCAACCGCATCGCGCGTACTGAACGGGTCGGCGCGCAAGCCTGCCGAGGAAATCTCCCTCCGAGTTCGTGCGGCGGCAGAGAAATTGGGATATTTCCCCAACGCTCAGGCGCAAGCGCTTGCCCGATCCTCGACTAAGCTGGTGGGCCTCGTGGTGCACGACATTGCCGACCCGTATTTCTCGTCCATTGCCCGCGGGGTGCAGCGCGGGCTGGACGCCAGTGGCATCCAACTGCTGCTGACTAGTACTGGCGCGGAACATGACCGGGAAATAGCTGCCGTTCGCGCCTTCATGTCACACCGGACCGACGCTATTATCATTTCTGGAACCCGGCGCTTGAGCGGCGATCAGGAGCTCATGGAATTGCTGGAAAGCTACCAGAGCAACGGTGGCCAAGTGGCGATGATTGGGCAAACCTTTCCCGCAACGGGCGGAATTCAGGTCGATAACGCCGGGACCGCTAGCGACCTGGCCGGGGAACTGCTCAAAGCCGGTCATCGCCGTTTTGTCGTTTTGGCCGGCAACCCGAACTTGGTGACCGCGAAACATCGTGCCGACGGGTTTGTGTCCAAGCTTGAGCGCTCCGGCGTGCCGGTTGAGGAAGTGCTCCACGGAGCTTTCTCGCGCGAGGGGGGTTATTTGGTCATGAGCGACTACTTGCGAGGGTATCAATCCACCGAAAACACCGATCCGGTCTGCGTCTTCTGCGTATCTGACGTCATGGCGCTGGGGGCGATTCGCGCAATTCGCGAGCACGGCTTGCGGATTCCCGACGATATTGCGATTGCCGGCTTCGACGACATCCCAACGCTGATTGATGTCACCCCGTCGGTGTCTACCGCCCGCCTTCCGCTCGAAGAAATGGGCCGCATGGCCGGCGAGATGGTTCTCGCGCATAGTGATTCGAAGCTGCTGGTTGTTTCGGGAACCCCGGTTTTGCGGGAAAGCACCGAGAGCCGTTGATCCGTCGATACCTTTTTGGAATCATTCGATTCAAAGGTGTCATCGACATATTCCCACTTCGATCTTGACTCGTGAGCTGAATCACATCTAGATTACTTGGGAAGCGCTTTCCATTCGCGTCGGCGCACAGATGTCTCGACACTGAGTAAACCCTCGCGAGTTCTCGCCCATCCAAGGAGGAGTCCATGAACTATCAACAACGGTCCGAAGGCATACGTCGCATTGCCGGTCAGCGACTAACCAAGTCCCTTGCCATAGCCGCAGTCGCAGCGCTGGCATTGACGGGGTGCGGCGGAGGCGGGAACGCGGCTGACAGCGCCGATGGAAAGGTGAGTTTGCGATTCGCCTGGTGGGGTTCGGACTCAAGGGCGCAGGCTACCAACGAGATCATCGAGGCCTTCGAGGCAGAGAATCCAAATATCGACGTACAGGGCGAGTATTCGGACTGGAGCGGATATTGGGACAAGCTCGCTACCCAAGTTGCCTCGAATGATGCCCCGGATATTATCCAGATGGACGACAAGTACCTTCGCGAATACGCCGACCGCGGCGCGCTTCTCGATCTTGACGGTGTTGACGTCTCCAACTTTGAAGAGGTTTCCGTTTCCAACGGCACCACCGAAGATGGATTGGTTGGCATCACGACGGGAATTAACTCGTTTACATTGACCGCAAACCCCAAGGTTTTGAAGGAAGCTGGGCTGGATATCCCGGACGACAAGACTTGGACATGGGACGATTATCGCGAAATCACCAAAACCGTTAGCGAAAAAGCCGAAGGGAAATACGGTTCCGAGGCGCCGAATGAACCCGCTGGATTGCAGTCCTGGCTGAGGCAATCGGATAAGCACTTAACCACTGAATCCGGAGAGCTTGGATTGACCGTTGAGGATCTGGCCGGCTATTTCCAGCACCACCAGGACTTACTGGATAGCGGATCCTATCCAGTGGCCTCAGTTCTAGCCGAGAATCAGAATGCCGGGCCTGATCGTTCCATGACCGGTACCGGCACTTCGGCCTTTGGCATGTGGTGGAGTAACCAGCTCGGTTCACTTTCCGCAGCGGCCGGTGTTGACCTGGTGCCCCTGCGCCTGCCTAGCTCCACGGGCGAAGCCGAAGACAACGGGCTTTGGTACAAGTCATCGATGATGATGTCCGGGTACAGCAAGTCCAAGCATCCCGAAGAGGTCAAGAAGTTCATTGACTTCATGGTGAATTCCGAAGAAGCTGGCGAGCTGAACAAAATGGACCGCGGGCTGCCGGCCAACACTGAGATTCGCGACTTGGTAGTGTCCGACCTTGAGCCAATCGAGGCCGCTTCAGCGGAGTTCGTCACCGGAATTGAAACTGAGCTGGCAGGGTCTGAACCAATTCCACCCATGGGATTTAGCAAGATCCAAGACATTTTGTACCGCTACGAGATGGAAATCTTCTTCAAGCGGCAGTCGCCGCAAGATGCGGCAACCAACGCGTTGAACGAGATGCGCTCTGCCGTTGAATAGCAAACACACGGTTTGATCTGAATATAAGTCTGGCGGGGAATGTTTAATTCCCTGCCAGGCTTTTTAGTTTATAAACAGTGTGTCCAAGACAGATGCGGCGTTTTCCTGCAGATGCTCATCGTCCGCGTCAAGCAGCAGCCGCAACCAAGTCTCATGCTGGGATAGCGGAGCCACTAGGCATGCGGGGGCGACTAAGTCATAGAGCTCGTCGGCGCTGCCGTATGCGGCGAACTCACCTAGGTAGGCGCCCAGGGCACGCATAACACGCTCGTCGTCGGTCCGGCATTTCCACGACTGGGTCATTGCCGCCAGTGGGGCCGCCAGCGAAGAAAACGGATGAGCCCAGTGGGCCGTCGCAAAGTTCGTGATCCGCGCATGCTGGCCCTTTTCCGAGGGCACCACCGTCTGCGCCAAATCGAAGGCGCCATGTTCCAGGCTCAGCGGGATGGGACCGCGATGCAAGGCTTCGCAGGCGTCGGAAAGGGTCTTTAGTTGGCCATGCAAAGCGTCGGCCTGTTGCGGGTCCAAATGCAACGGATGGTTTGCCTCGAGAGAAACATGCATGGTCAATGCCTGCTCAAACTGTTCTGGGAGGAACTGCGGATCCACCACCGGCATGCCGACGTCGAAGAAGGCCTCTTCGTTGCCCATCAAAGCCACCTGGAAGGAGCCGAGCGAGGCAAGCGCCAGCTGCCAGTTCTCGGCGCTGTCGCCCAAATCCGCCAGGGTGTGACCAAAATCAGGGGAGAGCATATAGCCGGCCATGCGGTCGATTGCCAGCGGCATCACCACACGTTCGGGCTGCAGTCCGCCGGCGGTAATCGTCACCGCTGCCTCAGCTGCCAATCCCGGCGCATTCGCCTTAAACACCAGATCGGCTGCGTCGGTCCCAACCAGCGCCGAAACCTGGTCCAAGGAGGCCGGCCAAAAATCCGGTCCCGCGACACGCTCGATGCCGTAGGCCGCGCAGGCCTCATCGATCCAATAGGCGGCAGACTCACGCCATTGGTCGCTATTCCATTCATCTATCCACTGAGCCACAATCCCAATCGTAGTATGTCGATGCAAGCGGGATCACTTGCTACCGTTGGGTCTACGGCCAATAATTGCTCCTCGACGAAGGATTTCGATCGTGAACGCTACACGCCCGACGTACCGCCACCGTGATTTCAAGGCCGTCCTTTTTGATTTGGATGGTGTTCTCACACCTACCGCGCTATTGCACCGTGCGGCTTGGAAAGAATTATTTACCGGATTCTTCGCTCAAGAACACCCGGGCGTGCCGCCCTATACCGATCCGGACTATTTCGAGTTACTCGACGGCAGGCCACGCTATGAGGGCGTCGGCGCCGTACTCGAGTCCCGGAGAATAGCGCTGCCCTGGGGAGACCCGAAGGACCCTGCGGGATACACCTCGGTGTGCGCGCTGGGAAATCTGAAGAATTCGGTTTTCACCACGGTGCTGGAGCGTGATGGGATTGCGCCCTATTCCGGGTCCAGCAACTACCTGCAACAGGTCCTGGAGGCAGGGCTGGATGTAGCCGTGGTCTCCTCATCACGCAATGCCCGCTCGGTACTGGAAGCCGCGGGGCTGGACAGGTTCTTCACCACCATCATGGGCGGGCACGAGGCAGCGGCACGCGAGCTGCCTGGCAAGCCATCGCCCGCCACGTTCTTGGCGACCGCCAAGGACCTCGGTTGGCGCCCCGAAGAGTGCGTGGTCATCGAGGATGCCACCAGCGGCGTGCAAGCCGCCCAGGAAGGCGGCTTCATGGTCGTCGGGGTGGCACGTGAAGACAATGAGCAGCAGCTATTGGATGCCGGTGCGCTCTTTGTGGTCCAGGACCTCAGCGAGTTGGTTTCAGCCTCCGCGGTTCAGGCCTGGAACTTTGACCCCTGGTCCATCACTCGGGAAGCCGAACGCGATGAGACGGGCGCCCAAGACACGGTCTTCGCCCTGGGCAACGGCTTCCTTGGCGCTCGTTCGGCCCAGGTGGGCCTGGGCGAGCAAGTCGCCGGGACTTTCCTCAACGGGCTGCACGAAACCTGGCAGATCCGCCACGCAGAAAGCGCGTTCGGGCTTGCCGAAACCGGGCAGACGATGATCAGCGCCCCAGATTTCCGGACCCTGCGTGTGTTCATCAACGACGAGGCGCTGGAGGTGGGGCGAACCGAAATGCTCCGCGATGACTTGCGCTTGGACTTCCGCGAGGGGACGTTGATTTCACAGACCCTGTGGCGCACCGCAGAAGGCCATCGGGTGGCGGTCACGGCACGGACCATGATTTCCTTCAGCGACCGGCATCTGGCGCTCCAAGATCTGCATGTGCGCCTGCTCGACGGACCGGCACATGTGCTGGTCCAGTCCTCGGTGATCGGCTATCGCTCCGAACCGGAGGTGTCTTCTCCGGCCGATCTCGACGCGGGCCAGGACCCGCGCAAGTCCGACGAGTCCTCGGATAATCCTTTGCACCCGGCCGGCCAGATAGCGGAAGGAACCCGTCTTGGGCTTTCCTACACCGTGGCGGGATCCAATATGTCCGTGTCGGCAGTCGTGGAACACCTGGTGAATACCACCGGTGGTGCCAGCGCCCAGATTCAAACGGAGCGTTCGGCGAAGCCCGATCGTGCCGACGAGGTTTCAAGCGCGAACCTCGAAGCGGGACAGGGGCTGCGCGTGGCCAAGTTCGCGGCCTACCACTCCTCGCGCCGGCACCCGGCCAAAGAAATGCTGCAGCGTTCGAGCCGCGCGCTGAATCATCTGGTGCCCCGGGGGATCGACGAGCACTTCCGGGAGCAGCGCGCATTTATGAAGGATTACTGGCAACGCAGCGACGTCTTGGTGGACAGCGACGATCCGAGCCTGCAGCGCAAGATCCGCTGGAACCTCTTCCAGCTCGCCCAGGCCTCGGCCCGCGCAGACGGTTTGGGGATCAGCGCCAAGGGAGTCAGCGGCAACGGATATTCCGGACACTACTTCTGGGATACCGAAATCTATGTGATGCCGTTTTTGACCTACACGAACCAGCAGTGGGCCAGAAATACGCTCCGCGCGCGGATCTCGACGATCCCGGCGGCGACGCGCCGGGCACGCATCATGAACGAGGAGGGGCTGCTTTTCCCTTGGCGCACCATTAACGGCGAGGAAGCCAGCGCGTACTACCCGGCGGGTACCGCGCAATATCACATCAACGCCGACGTGGTGTATTCGCTCAACCGCTACCTCGATGCCGCCTGCGATGACGAGTTCCTCGAGGCGGGCGCCGCAGAAATTCTTGTCGGAACCGCCCGGATGTGGGCCTCTTTGGGCTTCTGGCGCGGTTCCGGGGATCAGCGGAGCTTCCACATCCACGGGGTAACCGGGCCGGATGAGTACACCGCGGTGGTCAACGACAATACCTACACCAATGTGATGGCGCGCTTCAACCTGCGTCGTTCGGCGCAGCTGATCCGCGAGCTGGCCGCCCGGCGCCCGCAGTTCTATGCCGAGCTGGCCGAGCGGATGGGGATAGATTCAGCGGAGATCTCCACCTGGCAGCTGGCGGCCGAACGAATCCATATCCCGTATTCGAAGGCCGTGGGAATCCACCCGCAGGACGAGCATTTCCTGAATCGCGAGGTCTGGGATCTCGAGGCCAGCGGCCCGGATAAACGTCCGCTGCTGCTGCATTACCACCCGTTGGTGATTTACCGCTTCCAGGTCATCAAGCAGGCCGATACGGTGCTGGCGCTGTGGCTGCGCTCCAGCGATTTCACGGCCGAGCAGAAACTCGCCGATTTCAACTACTATGACCCATTGACCACTGGGGACTCGACGCTTTCGGCCACCGTGCAGTCAATCCTTGCGGCCGAGGTCGGCTACCGTGACCTGGCCTTCGACTACTTCGAACATGCGTTGAATGTCGACCTGGAAAACCTCCATGGAAATACCGCCGACGGGGTGCATGTGGCGTCCACCGGTGGCGTGTGGGCCGCGCTGGTCAACGGCTTCGCCGGGCTGCGCGACGATGACCAACGGTTGCATTTCGACCCGCGGCTGCCCGAGCGCTTCAGATCCCTGCGATTCCAGCTGGCCTATAACGGTTCGGTGATCAAGGTGCTGCTCGATGCCAGCGGAATCGAATTCTCGCTCACCGGCCGGGAGC
The DNA here is from genome assembly GCF_002979835.1 of Arthrobacter sp. MYb221. Classification (NCBI taxonomy): domain Bacteria; kingdom Bacillati; phylum Actinomycetota; class Actinomycetes; order Micrococcales; family Micrococcaceae; genus Arthrobacter; species Arthrobacter sp. MYb221. The sequence continues at coordinate 65,544 of NZ_PCPW01000014.1, forward strand.
CGCAAAGTCTCTGGGTGCGCGGGGAGGAGATCGTGCTGCAGACCGGCCAGCGCCACCGGGTGGCCCTGCGCGATCAGGGGCCGCAGCTCTCCGGGCGTCCGAGCCTGGAGCATGTGCTCTCGCTGCAACGAGAGGCCGGTGCCGAGGTGCCTAACAAGCCCTGGTAGCCAAGACACGTCGGGCGGGCACCCACTGGGTGCCCGCCCGACGTCCTTAGCGGTGGAAGGTTTCCTGCGTCCTAGAGGCTCATCTCCTCGAGCTGGCGTCCCTTGGTTTCGCGCACCATGAAGATCACGAAGATCAGCGAAAGCAGCGCGAAGAACGCGTAGATGCCGTAGGCCAGCGCCAGGCCTGCCTCGGCGAGGGTCGGGAAGGTGGTGGAGACGGCGAAGTTGGCGATCCACTGGGCGGAGGCGGCAACGCCGAGCGCCAGCGCGCGGATGGAGTTCGGGAAGATTTCGCCGAGCAGCACCCAGACGGCTGGACCCCAGGTCGCGCCGAAGCCAACCACAAACAGGTTCGCGGAGACCAGCGCCACGATGCCCCAGCTGCCGGGCAGTGAAACTGCGCCGTCGATGGTGACCGACTGGGCGAAGGCGATGGCCATCATGCCCAATGACACGGTCATGATGGACGAGCCGATCAACAGCAGCAGCTTGCGGCCGAGCACGTCGATCAGCAGCACCGCAACGATCGTGGCCACCACGTTGGTGATCGAGGTGATCAGCGAGATGGTGAAGGAATCGGATTCGGCAAAGCCGACAGACTTCCACAGCGTCGTGGAGTAGTAGAAGATTACGTTGATGCCCACGAACTGCTGGAAGACCGAGAGCAGGATGCCCACCCACACCAGCGGGTGGAAGCCGAAGCGCCCGAGCAGGTCCTTGAACACCTGGCGGCGCTCGACGTGGACCGTGTTGCGGATTTCCTCGATCTTGGCTTCGGTTTCGGCCCCCGGGACCATGCCCATATCGCGGGTCAGTACGGTTGCCGCCTCGACGTAGCGGCCCCGCTCGACCAGATAGCGCGGGGATTCCGGCAGGCGCATAGCCAGCACGCCATAGAGGATCGCCGGGATGGCCAGCGAGAGGTACATCCAGCGCCAGGCCGAAAGGCCGAACCAGCCGATGGCGTCGGCCGAACCCATCACGAAGACCAGCAGCGCGCTGACCAGGAAGGCGACGAAGATACCGAGCACGATGGCCATCTGCTGCATGGAGCCCAGGCGTCCGCGGTGCTTGGCGGGGGATACCTCGGCGATGTAGGCCGGGGCGATCACCGAGGCGAAGCCGACGCCGATGCCGCCGACGATGCGCCAGATGATGAGGTCGAACGCGCCGAAGCACAATCCGCAGCCCAGCGCGGAGATCAGCAGCATCGCGGAGGCGATCACCATGGTGCGCACGCGGCCTATGCGTTCGGAGACCATTCCGGCGATCCAGGCGCCGAGCGCAGCGCCAAGCAGGGCGCAGGAAACGGTGAAACCGATGGTTAGCGCGTTGAGCCCGAACTCGTGCTCGACAGCGTCCACGGTGCCGTTAACGATTGATGAGTCATATCCAAAAACGAACCCACCCAGGGCAGCCCCGAGGGCGATCAGGATGAGTCGAGCGGATATCTTTCCGTCAGATGTAGTCGCAGTCACAAGGAGCCATGCTATCGGATTGGGCTGGGGCGCAAAACATTTCCAGCGGGTTTTATGCCCGCGCGGGCCGCCGGCTTATGCGACCTTGGCCATAATTTGGAAAGAATCCTTACAATAGGTGTTCGGGCGGTTCGGGGATCCGCGCAACCCAGCCCCGAAATCCCGCGCAAATCGGGTAAGGTGCCGAGGCCGGGCCTCTCCAGGAGGGCAAAAGAAAACCGGCATCGTGAGCTTCGTCACAATGCCGGCTGGTTCTTCGGTCTTGGCTTAGCGCTCAACCGGTTCAAGGGTGCTATTGCGCAGCTTGGCCACGGTATTCATCAGGTGGTAAACCACAAGGGTCGCAATGGTGCCCAGCGCGATGCCGCCCACCTGGAACTGGCCGAAGGTCAGATCGGTGGTGACCGCAATCGCGATAATCAGTCCGGTTCCGGCGGTCATCAGGTTCACCGGGTTCTGGAAATCCACCTTCGCCTCGATCCACAACCGGGCACCGATAATGCCGATCATTCCGTACAGGACGATCCCCAGCCCGCCGATCACCCCGGCCGGAATGGTATTGATCAAGGCCCCGAATTTCGGCAGGAAGGCCAGCGCTATCGCGGCAATCGCCGCGACCCAATAGGCCGCGGTGGAGTAGACGCGCGAGGCGGCCATCACGCCGATATTCTCCGCATAGGTGGTCGTCGCCGAGCCGCCGCCCATGCCGGCCACCAGGGTTCCGACGCCATCGGCCATCAGCGCCCGCCCATTGAATTCGGAGAGGTCCTTGCCGGTCATGATGCCCACGGTACGCACATGGCCGATATTCTCCGCGATCAGCACGAATACCGCCGGCAGGAACATCAACGCCACGTTGAAGTCAAAGCTGGGGGCATGGAACTGCGGCAGCCCAATCCAGCCCGCCTGACCCACGGCGGCAAAGTCCACCTGGCCCTGGAGGAGCGCAATCGCGTAGCCGATCACCAGGCCCACCAGGATCGACAGGCGCCCGAGCAGCCCCTTGAACGCGACGGTGGACAGCACCACGGCGAGCACCGTGAGGAAGGTCGTCGCCGGGAAATCGCGCATCGGAGCCAGCGTGGCGCTGGCGAGGTTCAAGCCGATCAGCGCGACGATGGTGCCCATAACCACCGGCGGCATCAACGCGTGGATCCACCGGGTGCCGGTCTTCGCCACGATCGCGCCGACGATGAACAGCGCCGCGCCGGTCATCGCGATGCCGCCCAGCGCCGCGGAGAAGTCGTCGCCGACCTTCGAGGCCATCACCGGGGCGATCAGCGCGAAGGAGGACCCCAGGTAGCTGGGCACCTTGTTCTTCGTGATCAGCAAGAAGATGATCGTCGCGACGCCGGTGAACAGCAGCGTGGTGGTCACCGGGAAACCGGTCAGCGTCGGGACCAGGATGCTGGCGCCGAACATCGCCAGAATATGCTGGGCTCCGATGGAAATGGTCTGCGGCCAATGCAGCCGCTCATCCGGGGCAACGACCTCACCTTCGGTGATGGTCTTCCCGTTGCCGTGAATGCTCCAATTCATGCGTTCCTCCAGAATTCCTGGCCCCGCGTTTAGGCCGTAGAGAAGTCTACGCCCTTCGCGTGCGCTTGGGCGAAGAAAGACAGCTCGTGCTCGGCCGAACGCCGGAATGCATCCCACATCCGCTCGCGCAGCGCCGGATCCGCGAGCCGCCAGGCGGCGGCGACCAGCTCGATGGCCGCCGCGGTGGCCTCGTCGAACTCCGCCGAACTGTAGGTGGCCAGCCAGCTCTCATACCGGTGCCCGGCATGATTCGCGGCGCTCAGCCGATTGCCGATGTCCTGATAGATCCAATAGCAGGGCAGGATCGCGGCGATCAGCTCCGGATAGCTGGATGCGCAGGAGCTGAGGTGGTTGACGTAGTTCAACGTGGTGGCGCTCGGCTCGGGGGCCAGGTCCAGTAGCTCGCTGCGGTGCAGCTTCAGCTCACCCTCCAGGATTCCTTCCGCGCCCTTGGCCCAGAAGCGTTGCGCCTCGAGCTGCGGGGCCAGCGCGCTGGCCCGCGCGAGCACCTGCGCATAGCGCTGCAGATACAGGGCGTCCTGGGCCAGGTAGTACTCGAAGCGTTCGCGCTCCAGCGTGCCCGCGGAGAGCTCGAGGATGAACTGAAGCTCATCGATTCCACCGCGCAACTCGGCGATCCGCTCCCACCAATCGGCCATCGGATCCGCGCTGTGCCCCGCGAAGAGCCCGGCAAAGTGGTTCACCGGTCCGTGCCCGCTGCCCACCTGCAATTCATCGGCCGCGGCAATCGCCGCGAAGAGGTACTCCTTCGCCGCGCCCAGGGCGGTGGCCCAATCCCCGCCGCGGGCATAGTGCGTGGCCAGCGCGCTGGATAGCGTGCAACCGGTGCCGTGGGTGTTGGCGGTGGCGTGGCGTGGGCCGTCATAGCCGGCGATCACCCCGGCCGGGCCCACCAGCGCGTCGGGGCAGCGTTCGGTGGGCAGGTGGCCGCCCTTGGCGATCACCAGCACCTCGTATTTGGCCGCCAGGCGTTGGGCCTGTTCGAGCAGTTCCTCCCAGCCACGCACCGGTTGCTCGCCGAGCAGGGCCGCAAGCTCTGCGGTATTCGGGGTGAGCACATCCGCCCGGGAAAGCAGTGCGTCCAACGCCGAACCATCGGCCAGCAGCCGGTCCCCGCTGGTCGAGATCATCACCGGGTCCAGCACCACCGGAGCGTGCACCGTTTCCAGCCACCGGGACACCGCGGTGATGATCTGTGAATTGGCCAGCATGCCGATCTTGATCGCGTCGATGCGCACATCTGCGGACACCGATTCCAGCTGCTTGGCCACGAACCCCGCGTCGACGGCCTGCACCGCATCCACGCCGAGGGTATTCTGCGCGGTGAGCGCGGTAATCACGGCCATGCCGTAGCCGCCGTTGGCGCCGATGGCCTTCAGGTCTGCCTGGATTCCCGCACCTCCCGAGGGGTCGGAGCCGGCGATCGAAAGAATGTTGGGACTCATTTGGCGCCTTCCCAGAGATTGCGCAGTTCGGCGCTCGCCGCCTGTGGATCCTCCGCGGCGCAGATTGCGCGGACCACCGCCATGCCGGCGGCCCCGCCGCCGCGCAGCGCCGCGGCGTCCGCGGCGGTCAGCGAGCCGATGGCCACGCAGGGCAGCTCGGTGAGCCGATTGGCCCGCAGGAATCCATCGATGCCCAGCGGGGTGGGATGGTCCTTCTTCGTGGGCGTCGCGCGGATCGCCCCGACCCCCAGGTAATCGAGGTATTTCGCGTCGGCGTTGGCCCCGGCCAGCTGTTCATCGGTGGACGCGCTGAGCCCGATAATTCCCTCGCCGATGATTTCGCGGGCGTAGCGCACCGCAATATCCTTCTGCCCGATATGGATGCCGGTGACCGCGGCCCCCGCGGCGCGTGCGGCGAGGAATACGTCGATGCGGTCGTTGACCAACAGCTCGGCCTTGCCGGCGGTGAGTTCCGCCGCCGCGCAGGTCAGTTCGAAGAATTCGCGGGCCGTCTCGTTCTTGGCCCGCAGCTGCACCCACTGCACTCCCGCGGCCACCGCGCCTTCGATGACTTCCAGGGTGCTGCGCGGCTGGCAGCTTTCGGTGTTGGCTACCAGGTAGATTCCCAGATCACGCATTATTTGCCTCCTCAAGGCGCAGGTTGTGCAATTCGTCGGGGTCCAGCAGCGAGAGTTCGTCGAGGAAGGCCGCGGCGAAACTACCCGGGCCGCGGCCGATGGCCAGGGCCTTTTCGGCGGCCAGTCCGTACAGGCCGTGGGCTGCGATGGCCGCGTCGAACGGGTCTTCGCTCACCGCGAGCATCCCGGCGCAGATTGCACCCAGGGCGCAGCCGCCGCCGGTAATCCCGGTCAAGCCGATCCCGTTGCTGTGCACCAGCGTGGTGCGCTTGGCATCGATGATCGCATCGGCCGCTCCGGAGATCGCGACCACCGAACCATATTCGATGGCCAACTCGCGTCCAGCCTCGATGGCCGCGTGCACGGTGTCCTGCGCGTCCACTCCGCGCCCGGTCGAGCTGCGCCCGGCCAGCGCCAGAATCTCCGAGGCATTGCCGCGGATCAGGGTGGGGCGCTGGGCCACGATATTTCGCGCGAAGTCAGTGCGTACCGGCAATGCGCCCACGGCCACCGGGTCCAGCACCCAGGGGGTGCCGGCCTGGTTCGCACCATGGACCGCTTCGTCCATGGCGCGCAGCTGTTCGGTGCTCGGGGTGCCCAGGTTCACCAGGACCGCGGAGGCCACCGCGGCAAATGGCCCGGCTTCGCCGGGCAGGTTGGTCATCGCCGGAGCCGCCCCGGAGGCCAGCAGTGCATTCGCGGTGAAGTTGGCGACCACGGTATTGGTCAGGCAAAACACCAAAGGGGATTGTTGCCGATAATTCCGGGCAACGGAAGTCAGGGTCATGCGACATCCCTCCGCTAGTTTGAACTAGTTCAGGTTCGACGGGTCTCATCTCAGTCGGTGAATCCGACACCCCGTGTCACTGGCTAGAGCGTACTCACCAAAGCCGCGGAAGAACAAATTATTGCCGTGCGCGGCGTTGCACCAGCGCCCTGACGGTGGCCTCGTCGATTCCCTGAGCTCGGGCTAATTCCCACACCCGATCCACCGCTTGAACCAGATCACCGGAGGATTTCTCCATATCCGCTCCGGCGTTCACCACCGTTCCGGCACGCCGTCGGGAGGAAACCAGGCCGGTGGCCTCGAGTTCCTTGTAGGCGCGGGCCACCGTCCCGGAAGCGACCCCCAAATCGGTGGCCAGTGCGCGCACCGTAGGCAGCTTGCTTCCCGCCGGCAGCTCGCCCAAGGAAATCAGCGATGAGATTTGTGTGCGGATCTGTTCATAGGGCGGGACCGCCGCGTCCAGGTCCACGAAAATATGGTGGCTCATACGCGCTGCGGCACCCGAGCTTCTGGGCGGGCCAAAATGATCACTGCCGGGCAGCAGAAGACGATGATCCCCACGGCCGAAACGTAGGGACCTGCCTCGTAACCCCAGGCCAGCATGGTGACGGCCGCCGCGGTGACTACGCGGAGGGCGCGTAGTTCGTGGACTTGGCGGTACCAAATTTCTTGCTCCACGGTGACATCCCAAGGCAAGGCCGCACGCCGAACCCACCAGATGTGGCAGGCGGTAGCGGCAAGCAACGCGAGGAGCGCACCCAGCGCGAAGACCGGTTTGACCGGAACTAGACCCCAAAAATATTCGAATGGTGGATTGATCAGCAGGTATGTGGCGCCGATGAGCAAGAGCCCGGCGAGCACATAGACATAGCGCGGCAGGTCTGCGCTGTGCCGAGCCAGTGAATGGGTTCCCCTGGACTTCAGGTGCAGGTAGCCCAGGAACCCGGCATTGAGCACCAAGAACAAGAGGGCTACCACCAGGAGCGACACAATTGCCTGCGGGGCGTTCTCACCGGGGCGCGCATTGTCCGCGTACTCGGTCTGCACAAGCGAGGAGGAGCAGGCCAGTGCGATGAGTGTGAGTGCGGTGGTGAGGAATCCAATGGCAAGCAAATTTTCGCGCATCCGCAAAAAAGAGGAGGCTGGCTTTGGGCTAGTGGTTCTGGCAAAATTTTCCGGTGGCTTCCACAATGCCATGGCGATGAAGGTGATGAGCATGGCCACGTTAGCGGTGTTTTGCCAGGGTTGATACATGGTGCGATCCAGCGACATAAGCCACGAGGCCTTGTAATGCAGCGCCGAGGCTCCAACGGACGCAAAGGCCAGGGTCGAGGTGCGCAGCAGCCGGTTGAGCCAGACTTCGCGCAATACCTGGTTATCGTGGGGGCTGAGCGAACCAAGCGGTTTGCGCAGCAAAATGAAGAGCATCGCGATGAGCAGGGCCAGCGCCAGGGAGGCCAGGTTGATGGCAAACAGGGCCAGCATCTGGTCCGCCGCACGCAGCCCGTCGGTCGCGGACTGCGAAACCCAGGTGCTTCCGTAGGCGTCCGACGAGGCAACCGCATATTGCGGGGGGACCCCGGTGACGTCGCGGATCATCCACAGGGTAAGACCGGCGCCGAGGAGTACCAGCGCGGCCACGGCACTCAAGGCCTTAGGCAACGGCGTCATCACCGAGCGAGGTTCCAGGGAGGCCGCGCGCACATTCGCCACCGACGACGGCCAGGAGTAGAGGCCGATCAGATAGATCGACAGCAGCCAGAGTGCCGGACCGGTGGCGGCGAGCAGGTCGCTGGCCCACAGGGATTCGCCGGCGTCGGCGTTGACCGCTTGCTGGTTGCTCACCCCGCCGGAACTGCTTACGAAGAAGGCAATCAACGCGCACCAGAAGGAGTGGGATCTCGCCCGCAGCAGTGCGGGCCTGTTGTCTTGACGGGCAACCGTGCGCAGCCACGCGTAGATCAGGGCTGCGCCGATCGCCATGCTGAACGCGGCGGTGGAGAGTTGATCCATAATTACCTCCGTAAGTTGAAAAACTAATGTATCAAACACCTGATACAAATGGAATATCCCGGGGAATCAATGAAGTAGCATCGAGCCATGGGTCTCTTTACCTCAAATCCGCTTCCAGATCCCGTCGGCGACGCCGCACCGCCGGTAGACGAGCACCCCTCGCGCATCACCGAGGTCCTCGGGCACCTGCGCCGCTCCGCCGACACCCGCATTACGCACCCGCGGCGCTTTCGCGCCCAGCAGCTGCGTGCCCTGGAAAAGATGCTGGCCGAACGCACGGGAGAATTCCTCGACGCGCTCGCCGAGGACCTTGGCAAGAGCGCCACCGAGGCGAAATTCAGCGAAATCGACGTGGTCCGTTCCGAAATCGACCATGCCCAACGGCATCTCTCGGAGTGGATGGATTCAACCGCCGTCAAGGTTCCCCTCGCGCTGCAGCCGGCCATGGCCAAGGTCGAACCCCGGCCGCTGGGGGTCGTGCTGATCATCGGGCCGTGGAACTATCCCTTGCAGTTGATGCTGGCTCCACTGGTCGCCGCGATCGCCGCCGGAAACGCCGCGGTGCTCAAGCCTTCGGAGCTCGCACCGGCCACCTCGGGGGTGCTGGCGAAACTGCTCCCGATGTACCTGGACGCCCGGGTCTACGCGGTCATCGAGGGCGGCGTCGACACCGCCACCGAGCTGCTCGCCGCACGCTGGGACCACATCTTCTTCACCGGTGGACAGCAGGTCGCGCGGGTGGTCGCCGAAGCGGCCGCCAAGCAGCTGACGCCCACCACCCTGGAACTCGGCGGCAAAAGCCCGGCGGTGGTAGACAACCACTCGTTGCCCACCGCCAAGCGCCTGGCCTATGCGAAGTTCATGAATACCGGACAGACCTGCGTGGCCCCGGACTATGTGCTCTCTTTCGGGGACACCGACGCGCTAATTTCACGGCTTGGCCAGGCAATTGCCGGCTTCTACGGCAAAGACCCGATCAACCACCCGGATTATGGCCGAATCGTCAGCCGGAAGCATTTCGACCGGCTGGTGGGCATGCTCGATTCGGGTGAGGTGGTCCACGGCGGCGACTACGACGCGGACACCTTGCGCATCGCCCCGACCATCATGCGCCATGTCGACCTCGGCTCGAAGCTGATGCAGGAAGAAATCTTCGGTCCGATCCTTCCGGTCATCGAGGTGGCCTCCTTCGACGAGGCGCTTGAATTCATCGCCTCGCGCCCCTCCCCGTTGGCCGCCTACCTGATGAGCGAGTCCCCGCGGCTGCAGTCGATCTTCTCGGATCGAGTGCGCGCCGGCGCGATTGTGCACAATGCGCCCATGGCCCAGACGGTAGTCCCGTCCCTGCCCTTCGGCGGGGTGGGGGCCAGTGGAATGGGGTCCTATCACGGCAAGTATGGCTTCGATCGGCTTTCGCAAATCCGCTCAGAACTCAGCAAAACGACGGTCATTGACACCTTGAGCGCAATATATCCTCCATATACATGGGCTAAGCGAAAGATTATTGATCGCTTACTGTAGCGCGGTTCATAGCTGCTGAAGCTTTCCAAGTGGAATGATTGTTAAGGCCCAAAAACCTTACTTCAGGAGCATTTGCATGACCGAGCCCGCACCGTCCACCGATGGTTTGAAGCGTGGCCTCAAAGCGCGCCATATGCAGATGATCGCCATCGGCGGGTCGATTGGCACCGGACTCTTTGTCGCCTCCGGCGGCACGATCGCCCAGGCAGGCCCGGGCGGTTCGCTGCTCGCCTACGGGCTGATCGGCCTGATGGTCTTGCTCCTGATGCAGTCCTTGGGCGAAATGAGCGCACGTTTGCCGGTGGCAGGATCCTTCCAGACCTATGCCTCGGTCTTCGTCAACCGCCACTTCGGCTTCGCTATCGGCTGGAACTACTGGTTCAATTGGGCCATTACCGTAGCCGCGGAACTGGTTGCCGCGGGCATCGTGATGTCCTACTGGCTGCCGGATGTCCCCGGTTGGATCTGGGCCGGGATCTTCCTGCTCTTGCTCACCGCGCTGAACGCGCTGTCCACCAAGGCCTTCGGCGAAAGCGAATATTGGCTGGCGATGATCAAGGTCATCACGGTGATCGTGTTCCTCATCTGCGGCGTAGCCATGGTGCTGGGCATTATGGGCGGCAACTCCCCGGGCTTCAGCAACTGGTCAACCGGAGACGCGCCGTTCGTCGGCGGGTGGCTCTCGGTGGTCTCGGTGTTCATGATCGCCGGCTTCTCCTTCCAGGGCACCGAGCTGGTGGGTGTGGCCGCCGGCGAAGCGGAGAATCCGCAGCGCGATATCCCCAAGGCGATCAAGGCGATCTTCTGGCGCATCATGCTCTTCTACGTGGGCGCAATCTTCATCATCGGCACCCTGCTGCCATATACCGACCCAACCCTGCTCGCCAGCGGTGAGTCGGATATCGCCAATTCGCCATTCACCATGGTCTTCGAGCGCGCCGGCATTGCCTTCGCCGCGGCACTGATGAACGCGGTGATCCTCTCCGCGATTCTTTCGGCGGGCAACTCCGGACTGTATGCCTCTGCGCGCATGCTTTATTCGATGGCCCGCGACGGCAAGGCGCCGAAGATCTTCGGTCGCCTCAACCGCCGCGGAGTGCCCGTGCCGGCCATGCTTTTAACCGCCTCGGTGGGCCTTTTCGGATTCCTCACTGCCCTCATCGGGCAAGGCTCGGCCTACACCTGGCTGCTGAACGTCTCGGGCCTGTCCGGATTTATCGCCTGGGTGGGCATCGCGGTCAGCCACTACAAGTTCCGCAAGGCATACATCGCCAGCGGGCAGGACCTGGCCAAGCTTCCCTACCGGGCGCCGCTTTTCCCGCTGGGCCCGATCCTCGCCTTCGTGATCTTGATCGTGGTGATCGCCGGGCAGAACTACGAGGCGGTGATCCAGGGCCGGGTGCTGGAGGTGCTCTCCAGCTATATCGGGCTGCCGCTCTTCCTGCTGCTCTGGGCGGGCCACTGGTGGAAGACGCGCAAGCAGCCGGAGGTCAAAATCGACCCCTGGAACCTGCGCTAGGCGGCCAGTGCGGCATTAACTATGAGCTGGGCCTCGCGCAATACCTGCGCGAGGTGCTCGGCCGAGCGGGTGGATTCGGCGTAGATCTTGTAGATGTCCTCGGTCCCCGAGGGGCGTGCGGCAAACCACGCGTGTTCGCTGGAAACCTTCAGCCCGCCAATGGCGAATCCCGAGGCCTCGGTGAGCTTCGCGGTGATCGGATCCGCGGCGAGCTCGGTCGCGGTGACCGCCTGCGGGTCCAGCTTGCCCAGCACGGCCTTCTGCGCCCGGGTTGCCGGGGCATCGAAGCGGTCATAGAAACTTTGCCCGTGCGTGGCGACCAGCTCCGCATGCCGCTGACTCGGGCTCTTGCCGGTCACCGCGCGGATTTCACTGGCAAGCAGCGCGAGCATCAGCCCGTCCTTGTCGGTGCTGAACGCCCGTCCGTTGAAGTCCAGGAAGCTCGCCCCGGCCGATTCTTCACCGCAGAAGGCCACCTTGCCGGAGGCCAGTGGTTCGACGAAGTATTTGAAGCCCACCGGCACCTCGCGTAGTTCGCGCCCATGCGCCGCGACCACCTTGTCGATCAGCACCGAAGAGACCAGCGTCTTGCCGATCTGCGCGTCGGCGGGCCACTGCGGGCGGTGCGTGAGCAGATAGTCGATGGCCACGGCCAGAAAATGGTTCGGGTTCATCAAGCCGCCATCCGGGGTGACGATTCCGTGCCGGTCGGCGTCCGCATCGTTGCCCGTGGCGATATCGTATTTATCCCGGTTCGCGACCAGCGAGGCCATCGCATGCGGCGAGGAGCAGTCCATGCGGATCTTGCCATCCTTATCCAGCGTCATGAAGCCAAAGCGCGGATCCACCTCTTCGTTCACCACGCTCAGGTTCAGCCCGTAGCGCCGTGAGATCTCACCCCAGTAGTGCACCGAGGCGCCGCCGAGCGGATCCGCGCCGATCGAGATCCCCGAGGCGGCGATCGCCTCGAAGTCGATCACCTGGGCCAAATCCGCAATGTACAGCTCGCGGAAGTCGAAGTCCTCCGCGTTCGCGACCCCGCGCAGGATCTCCCCGCTGCCCATCAGTTCATTGGCCCGAGCCGCGATCGGTCCGGTGATTTCGGATTCCGCCGGCCCGCCGTGCGGTGGGTTGTACTTGATGCCGCCCTCGGCCGGTGGATTATGCGAAGGGGTGATGATCAGTCCGTCGGCAAGCTCGCCGGCCGCGGCATTGTGGACCAGGATCGCGTGGCTGACCGCCGGGGTGGGGGTCAGGCCGGCATCGGCGAGAACCCGCACGCCATTGCCCGCCAAGACCTCCAGAGCGGTGTAATAGGCGGGTTCGGAGAGCGCGTGGCTGTCCTTGCCCACATACATCGGCCCGGTGATTCCCACGGACTTGCGGTAATCCACGACCGCCTGGGTGATGGCCGCGATGTGGAGCTCGTTGAACGTTCCGTTCAGCGAGCTTCCCCGGTGCCCGGAGGTGCCGAAGATGACCGCCTGGTCCGGGTTCTCCGGCGAGGGGAGGATCGAGGCGTACGCGTCGAGTACCGCGTCCAGGTCGATGAGATCTGCCTCGCGCGCAGGCGCTCCGGCTCGTTCGTGTGCCATGTGGTCCCTCTTGTCTTCGTGCATTTTGGCCGGGTTCATAGAATAATCGAAATCGATGACTTACTATCCGAATAATCCGTATCAGCAACCGCGAGAGCCCGCAGGGCTTTCGACGGCTTCGCTCGTGCTGGGCATCCTCTCGATGCTCGGCTTCTGCATAATCATCCTAGTTCCCTTGGCCGGGGTAATCACCGGCCATCTGGCCCAGCGCCGTGAACCGTCAAGCCGCGGGCTGAGTTTGGCCGGCTTGATTACCTCGTGGGTCGGCCTGGTGATCGCGGTATTGCTTTATGCGTTCATCATCTGGTTGGTTGTTTTCTCCGTCGGGGTGATCGAGAACTACGAAGTCGACTATTCGGGCCTGAGCGAGTTCGCCTAGGCCGCTGGTATTCATCAAGCTTCCGAGTTAGCATAACGATATTCGTTGTTAACGACTATCGATAGGATCGGCCATGTTGGGCTCAGCCTTCGGACTCGCAGCAGTCCTCGCTATTGGGGCTCTCGCCCTGCTGCTCATCGTGGTTTTCGGCTCGAAGCGTGGGCCCTCGGTTGTTGCTTTCACCCGCATCGTAGCGATCATCGGACTTGTCGGAGTCGGGGTAACCACGATCGCGTCAGCTGCCGTCTTGATCTTCGGCGGCCCGGTTGAAGTCTTGGTTCCGGTGGTGCCATATTGGCCGGAATACCCAAACGTCACGGACGTGACTCCGGAACACGGCGAAGCTGTCGCCGCGGAAATCAACGAAGTGCTGGTGACCGCGAGCAACCTGAGCCTGGGTGTCCGCCTGCTGCTCGCCTCCGGGGCCATCTTCGAGGGGCTGGCCGGCTGCGCGGTGATTCTCGCGGTGATCCTGTTATGCAACCGGCTTCGCGCCGGGGTGGCGTTTACCCCGCGGTTGCGCCGCGCCGGCTGGCTAGTAGCGGCGATCCTTGCCCTGGGCAATACCCTCGGGCAATTCTTGAATGGCTTTGGCAGTAGCCTTGCCGGTGAAGAAACCCTGCGGATCGACGGATTCACCAGCGCGGCTCAAGAATTTAGCGCCGCCACCCCCTGGCCCGAACCGACCTTCGCGATCTACTTCGAATTCGGTGCGCTGTTCTTGGCTCTGGGCATTCTGGTGGTCGCCGAGCTCGTCACCGTTGGCCTGACGCTGACTACGCAGAACCAGCGTCTCCAAGCAGATACAGATGGGCTGGTGTAGGCCCATGGGCAGCGTGCATTGCAGGCTTGGTGACTTGCTCGCGGAGCGAGGGATGACCCTCGCACGGCTCAGTGAGCTCGTCGATGTCTCGGTGGTGAATCTATCGATTCTCAAGAATGACCGAGCGAAGGCGATCCGCTACTCCACTCTCGTCGCGATCTGCCAAGCGCTCGACTGCGAGATCGGCGAACTGCTGGTCTTGGCTTAAAACGAAGGCAGGCCCCCGCATGGATGCGGAGGCCTGCCAAAAATTCGGAGCTTAGAGCACCGAGCCCATGAGCTTCTTCAGCGCCGGGGTGGCCGCGATCATTGCCACGCCCAGCACGATGGCGGTGCCGCCCATCGCGAGGAAGTACGGGATTTCGTTGCCCGCAACATAGTAGCCTGCCAGCACGCCCGAAAGCGTGGTGCCCAGGGATACCGAGAGGAAGAACAGCGCGATCATCTGCGTCCCGAACGCCGCCGGAGCCAGCTTGGTGGCAACCGCCTGCCCGATCGGGGAGAGCAGCAGCTCGGCGATGGTGCACAGCAACAGGATGCCGACCATCGCAAGCAGCGGAGTCATCTCCAGGGATTCGAGCGGGATGAAGCACAAGAACGCGGCACCCACGACGACCAGAGCCAGGCCGAATTTCACCGAGGTGCGCGGCTGGCGCTTGCCCAGCTTGGTCCACATGGCGGCGAACACGCTGGCTAGCAAGATGATGAATACCGGGTTGATCGACTGCACCCAGCTCGCCGGCATCTCCCAGCCGCCCAGGGTGCGATCCAAGCGGCTATCGGAGTAGGCCGCGATGAAGGTGAACTGCTGCTGGAACAGCGCCCAGAAGGCCGCCGAGCCGATGTAGAACGGGATGAACGCCCAGACGTGCTTGCGTTCGACGGCGCTGACCTTCTTGCTGCGCAGGATCAATACGAAGTACACCACGCTGGCGGCGATCACCACGTAGGCGATGGTGCTTGCAAGGTTTGCCGGGGTGACGATCTTCAGCGCGAAGACGAGCACGATCACCGCCAAGATCCCCGCGAAGATGCCCGCGTAGCGCTTGCGCTCGTTGGCCGGCAGCGGGTTGGCCACCTGCCCCGCGGTGTCCGGGAGGTTCTTGCGCCCCTTGGTGTAGATAATCAGTCCGAGGGCCATGCCGACGGCCGCGGCGCCAAAACCGTAATGGAAGCCGAGCTTCTGGTGCAGCAGGCCGGTCAGCAGCGGGCCGAGCAGACCGCCGATGTTCACGCCCATGTAGAACAGCGAGAAGCCCGCGTCGATGCGCGAGTCTTCCTTGGAGTACAGCGAACCGACCAAGGCCACCGCGTTGGCCTTCAATCCGCCGGAGCCGACGGCCACCAGGATCAGGCCCAAGGTCAGTCCAAGGTAGCCCGGCAGCAGCGCCAGGGCGACGTGGCCGGCCATAATGCCGATCGCCGAGAAGAACAGCACCCGTTCGGAGCCGAAGAGGCGGTCCGAGAGCCAGGCGCCAAGAATTGTGGACAGGTAGACGGCGCCGCCGTAGGCGCCGACGAGCGACAGCGCCAAGCTTTGATCCATGCCCAGGCCACCATCGGTGACCGAGTAGTACATGTAGTAGGCCAGCAGAGCCTGCATGCCGTAGAAGGAGAAGCGCTCCCACATTTCGACACTAAAGAGGTTTGCGAGCGCACGCGGATGGCCAAAGAAAGTTTTATTGGTACCCGGGGTGCTCGAAGTAACAGTAGACATGCGTAACATTTTTCGCTTTTCCTTGGGCAAGTGCCCACTTTTGCGATCTATTTCACATGTTACCCATACTGCTGGTAACGGTAAATTTCCCGGCTCACTTGCCCAATTGTTTGGCCAACGCCAAAAGCAGTCCCTCATCGGCGCGCGGCGAGATCAGCTGGACGCTCATCGGCATTCCGGAGCTCGAATTCGTGATCGGAACCGTGATTGCGGCGACCGAGGAGACGTTCACCATCGAGGTATAGGGGGTGTACTGGCACTGCAGCATATAGTCGGTATCCGCATCCTTGCGGGTGAAATAGCCAATCTCCGGCGGAGTCGAAGCCATCGCCGGGGTGAGGATCACGTCATGGGCGGACCATTGTCGCACAAAATCCGCAGCGATCTGCTTCAGCCGGGATGCCGCCTGCAGGCTCACCTCGAGGCTGCGCGCGGTGGAGCGCCGGCGGAAGTCTCTGGCCAACTCGCCGAGCAGGCTCTCATCGTCGACCGGAATATTGCGCAATCCATTGGTCCACACCCGGGCGAAGGTTTCCGGGTAGTCGCCCGCGTAGTGAAGATCCGCCGGTTCCACCCGGTGCCTGGCCTCCAGCAGCCGCTTGGCGCGTTCGAAGGCCTCGCGCGCGGGCGCCTGCAGGGTGATCGGGTAGGCGCTTTCGAAGGGGGAGAGGGTGCTGTAGCCGATGCGCAACCCCTTGAGCCTTTCGGGGTAGCTGCCGCGCAGCAGCGGCAGAAAGTGGTCGCTGCCGCGCATCGCATCGAGCAGCATCGCCGCATCCAAGGCATCGTGGGCCAACGGTCCGGAAACCGTCATCTTCGGTGCGCCGAACGCGTCCAGGTAGCCGTCGACCACGTCGCTGGGCACCCGGCCCAGCGAGGGCTTGAGCCCCACCAGGCCGCAGGCTGCGGCGGGGATCCGCACCGACCCGCCGCCATCGGAGCCCGGGCCTACGGGAATCATCCCGGCGGCGACCGCCGCCGCCTGGCCGCCGGAGGAACCCCCTGAGGTCAGCCGCGGATCCAGGGGATTGCGCGAGGGCGGAGCGACGAGATTTTCCGAGTAGCTGCTCAGTCCGAATTCCGGAACCTGCGTCTTGCCGGTGATCACCACGCCCTCGGAGCGCAACCGCGCGACCAGCGGGTGATCCGCCGTCGCGAGCTGGTGCTCCATAGCGGCGGATCCGTAGGTGGTGGGCATGCCGGCCACCTCGTTCAGGTCCTTGAATGCCGAAGGCAGCCCGTGCAACCGGCCGATCTGCCCGCGCACCTGCTTCTCATCGGCCGCCGCCGCCGCATCCATCGCGTCGGGAGACACGTACACAAATGCGCCAAGCGAGTCGAGCTCATCGATGCGACGCAGATAGTGTTCGGTCACCTCGCGGCTGGAACGCTCTCCACTGGCCAGCTCATCACGCAATTTCAGGGCGGATCTCGTCTTCATATCTGCTTTCGAGGCGGGGAATGACTAGTCTTATAAGCAAACACCCAACCAGAGAGGAATGCCAACCATGAGCGACTTTGAGACTGTTCAGGTCACCGACGTACCGAAGGACGCGTTGATTCTCGACGTGCGCGAGGACTTCGAGTGGGAGGCCGGCCGCGCCGTTGGAGCCAAGCACATCGTGCTCGGCGAGCTGCCGACCCGCGTGGAAGAGCTGGACCCGGATGTTGACACCTACGTCATCTGCCGCACCGGTGGACGCTCGGCGCAGGCGGCGGCCTGGCTGACCGGCCTGGGCTACACGGCGTTCAACATCGCCGGTGGCTCGGACGCGTGGCTCGAAGCCAAGCTCCCGATGGAAGCGGATAACGGTCAGGAACCCACCGTTCGATGAAATACGCCTATTTAGGCCCTGCCGGAACTTTCACCGAGGCGGCACTTTTGCAGGTTCCCGGGGCGCTCGATTCCGAGCGCATTCCGGCCAGCAGCGTTAATAGCGCATTGGCGATGGTCCGCGAGGGCAGTGCCGACGCCGCGATGGTGCCGATCGAGAACTCGGTGGAGGGCGGCGTGTCGGCCACCCTGGACGCCATCGCCGCCGGAGAATCCCTGCAGATCGTCGCCGAGGTGCTGGTGCCGATCAGCTTCGTGCTGGCGGTCCGGGCGAATATCGGCGCGCTGGAGCAGATCCGCGAAATTTCCACGCACGGGCACGCTTGGGCGCAATGCCGGTTGTGGGCCGAAGCGAATATCCCGGCCGCGGTTTTCACCCCGGCTGCTTCCACGGCCGCCGGCGCGCTGGGACTGCTGGACCCGGAGCAGCACCACGACGCGGCGATCTGCTCACCGCTGGTTGCCGAGGCGCGCGGCCTGAAGGTGCTGGTGCGTGGCGTGGAAGACAACGCCGGGGCGGTCACCCGTTTTATCCTGGTCACCTCGCCGGGGGCGATCCCGGCGCCGACGGGTGTGGATAAGTCGACGCTGATTCTGCCGCTTTCCGAGGACCGGCCGGGCGCGTTGATGGGAATTCTGGAGCAATTCACCGCGCGCGGGGTCAACCTCTCGCGCATCGAATCCCGCCCCACCGGCGCGGGCCTGGGGCGCTACTTCTTCTCCGTCGACGTCGAGGGGCACATCGCCGAAGAGCGCGTCTCCGCGGCCCTTGCCGGGTTGCACCGGCTCTGCCCGGAGCTGCGCTTCTTGGGGTCCTACCCGGCGGCGCAGGGCACCCGCCCGTTCATCGACACGCACAATTCAGACGGTGCGTTCAGCGATGCCCGGGACTGGGTGCTCAAGCTGAAGGCCCGCCTCTAGGGCGTGCGAATGCGCAGCGAGGACGGGTTGACCGAGACCTGCAGCTCGTTGACCTGGCCGGTTGGATCCCCGTCGATCTGCGTGTTCATCGGTTCCACGCAGCGCAATGAGATGTCGGTGCTCTGGTAGAAGCTCATCACCGGGATCTTGTTGCGCGAGCGGAATGCGGTCTTCAACAGGATCCAGCCCCACCCGGCGGCCGAACGCGGCGAGAGCACCACCGCGTCGAGCACCCCGTCGTCGATCTTCGCATCCGGGACAAAGTCCACGCCCTGCAGCTTGCCGCAGTTGGCGAAGAGCACCGAGCGGACCTTACGGGTCTGCCAGGCGTCGTCGTTGGAGAGCTTGATCTCGACCTTTTTGCGCCGCCCGGGCAGCTGGCGCAGCCCGGCCTCCGAGTAGGCAAGCCAGCCGACCTTGGATTTCAGCTCCTCGTCGGTGTCGTCGAACAGGTCCGCGTCGGTACCCACCCCGGCGATCACCAAGAACGCGTGGTCCGCGCTGCTGCCATCCAGCAGTTTCAGCTTCATATGGCCCACGTCGATGCGTCGCACCATGCCGCGCACGGCGACCAGCGCCGCGGTGTGCAGGTCGTCGAGCGGCACCTCGACGTTTCGGGCCAGCAGGTTGCCGGTGCCCAGCGGCAGCAACCCGAGAGTCGTTTCGGTGCCTTCGAGTACTTCTGCGACGGCGCGAATCGTGCCGTCGCCACCGGCGGCAATAATTGTGTCGCATCCGGCATCGAGCGCATTTTGGGCGGCTTCTTGACCCGCGTTCTCCGGTGTCGTTTCGAAAACCAGCGGCTCTTCGAGGCCGGCCTCGGCACACACGTGGGCCACCGCATCACGCGCTTCGTCGGCACCTGACTTGGATGGATTGATGACCAGCCCAACCTTCTTCGACTCGGATTGCTCCTTCGCCGAAGGGTGCTGGCTCATCGGTTTCCCGTCCTGAGAAAGCTTACGCACGGAATACCCGGTTACGGCCGCGAGCACAGCTGCGGCACCGGCTACGGATAATAAGATCACGCGGTTTCTCTGCATAGTGCTCTCATCGTACTCAAGATTGCTACGCTTAAGATGTGATCGACCTGAAAATGCTCACCGATAATCCGGATAAGTACCGCGCCTCGCAACGCGCGCGCGGTGCCGACGAAGCGCTGATTGACCAGCTGATTGAGGCTGACTCGGCGCGTCGCGAAACCATAGCCACCTACGAACGCCTGCGCGCAGAGCAGAATGCGTTCTCCAAGAAGGTTGGCGCCGCCAAGGGCGAGGAACGTGCAGCACTGCTTGCGGAGGTCAAGGAGCTTGCGGTGGCCGTCAAGGCTGCCCAGGCTTCCTCCGACGAAGCGGCCGCTACCTGCACCTCCTTGCAGCGCTCCATCCCAAACCTGATCATCGACGGTATCCCAGCCGGCGGTGAAGACGACTTCGCCCTGGTGAAGACCGTCGGCACCCCGCGCGACTTCGCCGCCGAAGGCTTCGAACCGCTGGACCATCTGCAGATCGCCGAGAAGCTCGGCGCGATCGACATGGAACGCGGTGCGAAGGTCTCCGGATCACGCTTCTACTTCCTGAAGGGCATCGGCGCGCGCCTGGAAATCGCGATGATGAACATGGCGCTGGAGCTCGCGGTCGAACGCGAATTCATTCCAATGATCACCCCGACCCTAGTCCGCCCGGAAACCATGCAGGGTACCGGCTTCGACGTCGAACACGACGATGAGATCTACAAGCTGGAACGTGACGACCTGTATCTGGTCGGCACTTCAGAGGTCGCGCTGGCCGGTTACCATGCCAACGAGATCATGGACCTGACCGAAGGCTCGATTCGCTACGCCGGCTGGTCGACTTGTTACCGCCGCGAGGCCGGTTCCGCGGGCAAGGACACCCGTGGCATCATCCGCGTGCACCAGTTCAATAAGCTCGAAATGTTCATTTACACCACGGTTGACCAGGCCGAGGCGGAACACGAGCGTCTGCTGGCGATGGAGGAGGAAATGCTCAAGCGCATGGAGCTTCCATACCGTGTCATCGACACCGCCGCCGGGGATCTGGGGATGAGTGCGGCGCGTAAGTTTGACTGCGAGGCTTGGGTGCCATCGCAGGAGACCTTCCGCGAGCTGACCTCGACCTCGAACTGCACGACCTTCCAGTCCCGCCGGTTGAATATCCGCGAACGCGAGATCGTCGACGGCAAGCCTGGCAAGACCCGCGCGGTAGCCACCCTGAACGGCACACTCGCCACGACCCGTTGGATCGTTGCGATTCTGGAAAACCACCAGAACGCGGATGGCACGGTCAACGTGCCTAAGGCGCTGCAACCCTACCTGGGTGGGCTTGAAGTCCTGAAGTAAGCTAATCGACCGGCCCCGCAAAGGCCGGTCGATTGTCTTTTAATCCGCAGTTCACCTGCCATTGTGCCGTGGATCATCGCAATATCCACGCAGCGGTGGTTCACTTGAATCATGACTATTTTGACTAAGACCGGCAACGACGACCGGCTGCAGAACGAAAAGTTGATGATTTGCCTGGATGTCGACGGGACGATCGTCAATCACCAAGGTTTGATGAGCGCCCGGGTGCGCGACGTTGCCCGCGCGGTGGTGTCCGCCGGGCATGAGGTCGTGATCTCCACCGGGCGTTCGCTCGGTGCGGCACTGCCTATTATGAGCGAGCTAGGCATCGACCACGGCTTTGTCGTGGCCAGCAACGGTGGCGTGCTCGCCCGCGTGCAGGGCGAGAAGGTAGAAGTACTGCACCGCGAGGTCTTTGACCCGTCGCTCGCACTGGCGGCGTTGATGCGTCAGCTGCCGAACGCGAAATATGCGGTGGAGAATGAACGCGGTGAATTCTTGTCCAGCGATGTTTTTACCGATGCGAGTTTTGGTGCCGAATCCAAGGTCGTTGACTTTGACGAATTGCTACGCAGCAGGGCTGTCCGCGTGGTGGTCTTCTCCACCGATGCGACGGCCGAAGACTTCGGCCAGGCCGTGCACGGTCTGGGCCTTTCCGGCGTCACCTACTCGGTGGGTTGGACCGCATGGTTGGATATCGCCGCCGAGGGTGTCACCAAGGCCAGTGGGCTTGAGCGGTTGCGCACCGAGCTGAAGTTCGAATCGGCTCAATCAATCGCTGTGGGCGATGGTCGTAACGACATTGAGATGCTCCAGTGGGCCGGCCTCGGGGTCGCGATGGGCCAAGCCCCCGACGAGGTCAAAATCGTCGCAGACGAGGTAACCGCTTCGGTGGACGAAGATGGTTTGGCGATCGTTCTAGAACGGCTGTTGCAGCGCTAGCTGGGAGTAAGCACTGCCTACGGAGCGTGGGCTATGGTCCGGGACCGCTGGATTCCTGATTTATCAGCCGGAGCTTGACGCCTCGCACCCATTTTGAATCACGCAGTAGTTGCGGAAATGGTTTGTGCAGGTATCCGGTCGCCGGCGGGGCCGTCGATAGATACATCATCGAGGAGCCCGGGTTCACTCGCATGGTGTGCGGTCCCTTGAGCGCTACGACTTCAAGCCAACCGGGTTTTTCTTTGGCCTTATTGCAGGTCGGGCAGCGCCCTGCCGCATTGTCGCTATCCGTAGGGCCGCCTAGGTGATGCTGAAGTACGTGGTCGGTCTCTTCGACCAGCCCATCGCAGAATGGGGTGCGGCAGTGCCGGTCTCGAATCCTCACGAAGCGGCGAAGCTTTTCGGGGAAGGCGCGGGCCTTGGAGTCCATTGCGATCAATTCCCCGTCCCCTGGGGCGGTGTAGAGTCGCGTCACGTCGACCAGGGTCTCTAGGCGATCCAGATGCTCCTGAGCTTTGGCGGATTCCATTTCGGCGAAACTCTGCTCATTGCCAATGGAATTTCCGGCGATTAGTTCCCGCGCGTATTGCGGCGGAACGTATCCGTAGCCTTCCATATAGGCCGGTTCGCGTTCGCCGAGGAGGAGGGTCTTATCGGTCATGATCAGCCCGACGTGCAGTTGCAACGGCAACTTCTCCGGCCGGCCGGCCAGCAAGTAGGTGCAGAGCAGGTCGGCTTTGATCTGCTCCCTGGTACGCAGATCGCCTTGTTTCTTCAGACGGAATGACTCTTGGCGCAGATGCATTTGCAGTGCTGTGCCGGCGACGACGGGCAAGGTGCCGCTGATGCGTACGCAGTTCTTTCCTTTGGAGAAGCGGACATGGCGTTTGGTGTCCGCTTGCTTCATTTTCCGGCACTGATCATCTGAGGCATGGGCCAAGGTGAAGCGTTGCACCGTGTCGGTGAGCTGTTTGGGGCCTTGGGACTCGAACATGTCCGGGTTGTCACGGAAGGTGGCGTCGAATTCGGTCCGGCGTTCGGCTTTGACCTCTTGCAGGGGCGTAAGAACCGCCAGGACTTGGGCTTCGGTGAGTTCGCCGCGAGAGAAGCACTCTGCGAGGTAGGGGGTATCTTCGGCCAAGATCCGGCAGTTGACCAGATAACTGCGGTATCCGTTGGGTGACTGCTTCCGGGCCAAGGCGATCGTACTGGCCGCTCCCCGGGTGAGATCGGCGGAGCAGGTTCCCTGGAACTCATGCTGGCGCACAACTTCCTTTTCGACTTGGTGCGAGAGGGCCGCCTGGTGATAGCGGTAGCTGGAGATGAGCTCTTCGAGTTCCTCAATGGCTTGGGCGCATTCCGCTTCGCTGCCGTGTTCTTCGATCCACGCCAGTTTGCTCTGCAGCCGACCCATCAGCGATTCGAGATCCTGATGCAGCGCCGGTGTTGGTGGGCGATGTCGTCGCACCATTGCTTCGGACATACTATAATTCTACCGCATTAGTTCGAAAATGTCTTCGAATATAGTGGTTTTAATGCTGATCGGCGAGCTCCAGCAGCCTTGCGATGCCACCACGGGCGTCGATCTCATCGTGGTAGCCGGAGCGCACGATCGCGGCGGAGACCGCCTGCGGGGTGATGTCCAGGACCTCGGCGATGGCCTTCTGCTGGCCGCGCACACCGGGGGTCAGCAGGTCGACCACCGCCCATTCGGCCTCGGTGCGGGTGCGCACCGAATGGCCGAGCAGGCGCAGCAGGCCTTCGAGCTCGAGGTCCAGGTCCGGATCGCCGCAGGAGACGCTGATCGGCACGCGTTCCCCGCGGTGCGTGGCGGCCTCCAGCGCACCCAGGGCGCGGCGCTGGGCGATGCCCTCAATGAGGTCGGCTTGGTCCGGGACCGGCTCATAGAGCGTGCCTATCCCTAGGCCGATGTGGCAGAAATTCAACCGGGCGCAACGCATGATCGCGTCGATAGCCGACTGTGCGTCATGCGGCACTCCAAGCAAGAGCTGGCCGCTGAGCGCCATGAACGGTGCATGGGCGTGCACGTGCTCTAGTTGGTCCCAGAGGAGTTCGGCGGCCGCCTGCACGTCGGTGACGGAGCGCGGCTTCGGGCTGAGCGCAAGGACAAACATGATTCAAGTATTGCCTGAGCCGGTGGTTTTGTCGTGCAACCGGCGAAAATGACGATCGCGAGGCGCTGGCCGCCGGCCACGTGGACCTTGTAGTGCTTGACCTCGACGGGACGAGCCGAATCGGAGTACATGGTTCAAGCATTGCTTGAGTTGGTGGTTTTGCAGTGCAACCGGGGAGCGCGACATATGCTTTCCGCAGGGTCGCCGCGGGGCATATATTGGGTCTTGTCTGCTGAAAGGGAGCCCCATGGACGCCGCACGCAAGGTATTGGCCGAACTCGACCCGGAACTGGAATGGATCCATGAGACCTATCGTGACCTGCATCGGCATCCGGAATTGAGCCTGGAGGAAACCCGCACCTCGGCGCTGGTGGTCCGCAAGCTGGAAGAGTTCGGCTACCGGGTGCATCGGGTGGGCGGCACCGGGGTGGTCGGCGTGCTGGACAACGGCCCCGGGCGCACCGTGCTGGCCCGCGCGGAGATGGATGCACTGCCGGTGCGCGAGGCCACCGGGCTGGACTACGCCTCGGAAAATGACGGGGTGATGCACGCCTGCGGGCACGATGTGCACGTCGCGGCCCTGCTGGGCGCCGCGAAGCTGCTGGCCGACCACCGCGAACAGTGGGCCGGCACGTACCTTGCGCTCTTCCAGCCGGCCGAGGAGACCGCGCAGGGCTCCGCGGCGATGCTCGCCGACGGGTTGGCGGACAAGATCCCCGCCCCCGATGTGGCCTTCGCCCAGCATGTGATGGCGCAGCCGGCCGGGACGCTGCAGACCATCGCCGGTCCGGTGCTTTCGGCCGGGGACTCGATCCGCATCACCGTGCACGGCCAGGGGGCACACGGTTCGATGCCGCAGCTGTCGGTTGACCCGGTGGTGCTGGCCGCGGCGATCGTGCTGCGCCTGCAGTCGGTGGTCTCCCGCGAGGTGCAGCCCGGCGAATTCGCGGTGCTGACCATCGGCTCGGTGCAGGTGGGCACGAAGTCCAATATCATCGCGGACAAGGCAACGCTGCTGCTGAACCTGCGCAGCTACGACAACGCGGTGCGCGAAACGCTGATCGCCGCGGTGGAGCGGATCGTCCGCGGGGAGTGCGCGGCGGCCGGCTCCCCGGTGGAACCCGAGTTCGAGTACTACGACCAGTTCCCGCTGACCGCCAACGACGAGGCGGTCACCGCGCGGGTGAGCGCGGCCTTCGAAGCGTATTTCGGCCACGTGGGCAACGCCAGCCGGCAGAGCGCCTCGGAGGACTTCAGCCGGATCCCCGACGCGTTCGGCGTGCCCTACAGCTACTGGCTGCTCGGCGGAATGGACCCGCAGGCCTACGCGGAAGGCAAGGCGGCGGCGAACCATTCGCCGCATTTCGCCCCGCTGATCGAGCCGACCCTGGCCCGCGGCGTGGAAGCCATGGTCATCGCGGCGCTGGGCGAACTGGCCTCAGATCCGCGCGCCGGTGGCGCCTAGCTTGATGATGGTGAAGCGGAAGAAGAACTGCGTGGCGGGACCGATGAGCAGCGCATAGGCCACCGTGCCCAGGCCCACCGGGCCGCCGAGCAGCCAGCCGATGCCCAGCACCAGCAGCTCGATGCTGGTGCGCACCAGCCGGATGCTCAACCCGGTGCGCAGGTGCAGCCCGGTCATCAACCCGTCGCGCGGCCCGGCGCCGAAGTGGCTGCCGATGTACATCGCACCGCCCAGCCCGTTGATTGCGATCGCGCCGAGCAGCGTGAGGATCTGCCAGCCCAGCCCGGAGACCTGCGGAAGGATGAGCAGAAAGAGGTCCAGGGCCAGGCCGATGACAAAGACATTGGCCACGGTGCCGATCCCCGGCCACTGCTTCATCGGGATCCAGGTCAGCAGCATCAGAACGCCCACGAGGATCACCACGGTGCCCAAGGACAGCGGTACGTGGTGGGTGATGCCCAGGTGGAAGACGTTCCACGGGTCCACGCCCAGATCGGCGCGCACCATCAGCGCCATCGCCAACGCGAAGAGCAGCAGCCCGCCGAACAGGTTCGCCAGGCGCAGCGGGACCCGGCCGGCGGCAAACTGCTGGCGCGGGGATAGGTTCGTCAAGCTCATAGGCTCAACGGTAGCCAGTGCCGGGCCTAGCCGCGAAAGCGGAGGCCCAACAAGTACTCGGTGAGCGACTCGACCAGCTCCGCCAGGCCCAGAGCGCTGCGCTGCCCGGCGGCGTCATCGGTCTCCGCGCCAACCAGCGCCCGCGCGTTGCCGGGGCGCCATGCGGGGACGTGGATAAATTGCGCCGGGATCCCCAAACCGTAGGCGTGGTAGGCGATATGGTTGCACAAGAACCTGCCGGCATCCTCGCTGACCCGAAGTTGACTAGGTGTTTCCAGCGTTGCTTCGCGGCGGTGTGCACCGTTGGGGGCAATGCGCTCGCCGGCCGGTTGGTGGCCGTCGTTATCGGCGATGCGCGCATTGTTCTCGTTGACCGCCCAGCGCTCCAGATTGATCTCGGTGCGTCCGCCGGCCTCGCCGAGCAGCACCAGCGCGTCGGGCTGGTGTGTGCGAAGTAACTCGCCCAGGGTCGGGAATGCGCGGGAGAAGGACACCGGCAGGAGTCCGGTCACGATCTGGTGTTCGCCGGCCGTGGCCGGCAGCCGGCGCACGATCTCGGCGCTGGCGTTGTGGGTGTCGGTTCCGAAGGGCTCAAAGCCGGTGACCAGGATGCGCATGGGTTGCCGTTCAGCTCTGCCCGGCATCCGCGTAGGAACACCAGCGTTCGCGGACCTCGTCGCTCAGTTCCTGCCAGGCCGGGGCATCGGGCATCATCAGCCCGTTCAGTGTCTTGAGCCGGCTTTCATACAGTGCCTGGCCGGCGAGCTCGCGTTCGGTATCCACGGCTCCGAGTATCGCCTACCCGCACGGTGCGGTGCAATCCTTGACACGTTGCGCGTCTTCGCTACGGAGCCACGCGCCGGCGTCGGCGCGCCCGGGAGCGAGCGTTTCGGGCCAGTGAACCGACCAGGTGCTCCAAGGGGCCCTGGGCGAGCCCCGAAACGTTCTTCCAAAGTACCGCGAACAGCAGTGCGCCGCCGATCTGCAGGGAGCAGGAGATCGCCGGATGCTGCGCGCCCAAGCCGGTGGCCAGCAACAGCAGGTGCAGCGTGTAGAGCGTGAGCGTCATCGAGCCGAGGATGCCCAGCGGGCGCAGCAGCCAGGCGACTCGTTGGCCGAGCATCAGGGCGACGGCGAAAACCAGCAGCGCGACGCCAAGGGTGTTGAGCGTTTCGAAGAGCATATTCGAGTGCGGGGCGAGCGCCACCTGCCACCAGGCGGAATCTAGCGGAACCCCTGAGGGCAGCCCGAAGCTCAGTGATTCATCGACCTCGGCGGCGCTCAGCCAACCTTCGGTCGACTTGATCAGCGCAGACCTGCCGCCCAAGGGGCCGAGCAGCAGCGCCGAGCTGGCCCAGGTTGCTAGCCAGAGGCCCAGCCCGGTCAGCAGCAGGCGCAGTTGCAGATCCTTGGAGCGTAAGTTCAGCGTGCCTAGTGCCATGCCGGCGCAGATATAGCTCATCCACGGCACCGCCGGGTAGGTTCCGGTGAACAGCAGTGCGCTGAGCGTCGCCCCGGGTTCGGTGAAGAGTGTGGTCAGCGACGGATCGATGCCATCCAGGTGGGGCAGCGAAGCGCCCAGCTGCCAAGTGAAAATGGTGCCTAGGGTAGCAAAGCCCAGGCACGCGAAGCCGAGGGTTGCCGCGCTGCGTGAGACCCACGGGATGGCCAGGGCAAACATCACCCCGTAATAGCCGAGGATGATGAACGCAGGCATATCGATGAGCGCCAGCAGCAGGCCCAAACAGAGCATGAATGCCGCGCGGGTAGCTAGCGCGGCCCGCGCCCCGGCCAGTTCGAGCGCCGATTGGCCCGCAGTTCTTGCGCCCAGGCTCAGGCCGACCCCGGCTAGCAGCGCGAACAGGGCCGCGGAGGTGCCCGCGGCGATCCGCCAGATCAGCGTGGGTTCGAAGGCTTCGCTGCTGGCTGGCAGCACGTGGATGGCGATCATGCCCAACAGGGCTAGGCCGCGGGCCGCGTCGATCCCCGCGAGCCGCGACTGCGGCGCCGGGTTCGGGGCGCGCTCGATCTGCTGGTGCATGTGATAACTCTCCAAATTCGATGTGGGGAAGCGGTTCAGGACCAGCTGCGGATCGGGTTGCCGCGCCAACGCCCGTTGGCGGGAACCTGTTCCGAGCGCATCACCAGCGAGCAGGGGCCGATTGCCGCCGCATCGCCAATCCGGCTACCGGGCAGGATCACCCCGTTCGGTGCCAATGTTGCCTGCGCGCCGAGGTGCACCTCCTCCAGGCGCATAATGCGGTCATGGAAGAGATGGGTCTGCAGCACGGTGCCGCGGTTGATGCTTGCTCCGTCGCCGATGCTGATCAGGTCCTGCTCCGGCAGCCACCAGGTTTCGCACCAGACTCGGCGGCCAATGCGCGCGCCGAGCAGGCGAAACCATAAATTGAGCATCGGGGTGCCCAGGCTCATGCGCACCACTCCCGCCACGGCCAGCGACTCGCTGAATACGTCTGCCAGCTCGTTGCGCCAGATGAACGAGGTCCACAGCGGATGTTCCTCGGCCCGGAAACGGCCGACCAGCGCCCACTTGGCGATGAGTGCGGTCAATGCGGCGATGCTCGCCGAGCCCAGCAGCACCGGACCGGACAGCAGCAAGGTGAGTGCCAGCCCGGACCGGTCGAAGATCTCCGAGAGTATCCAGACGGTGCCCAGCGCCAGCCAGCTGGTGATGAGCATCGGCAAGATGCGGCAAAGCTCGACCAGGGCGCGGGCGGCCATCAGCCCTCGCGATGGATTGTAGGTCAGCGCGGATTCGGCGTTGTCTATCGGGCGGGGCAGTTCCATGGCCGGGCGGCCAAACCAGTTTGACGCGACCGGCATGTCCTGCGGAGCCGACGAGAGCACGGCGATCAGCGAATCGGCCGGCACCACGGTGTCCGGCCCGACGATGGCCGAGTTGCCCACAAAGGACTTCGCCCCGACCGTTGCCTGCCCCAGCTGCAGCCACTGGCCGCGAACTCGCCGATGGGAGGCCAACGAGTGATCGGCCATGAAGCAGCGGTCGCCCAGCGTGGTCAGGTGCGGGATGGTTTCCAGGGTGGAGATTTCGGTGTGCGCCCCGACCTTGGCGCCGAGCATCCGCAGCCACAGCGGGGTGATGATGCTTGCGTAGATCGGGTACAGGGACATCAGCGACTTGGCCAGCAGCAGGTTGCTCAGCCAGCAGGCCCAGGCGGTGAGGCCGTGGGCGCTGTGGAAGCCGGGAGTCAGCAAGCGGGCCAGCAGCCGGACGCTGAGCGCGGTGAGGCCGGCGAAGCTGAGCACCATCAGCACGATGAACACCGGTGCCCAAGCGGCCAGCTGCCAGAGCACTTCGCCCAGCGCGGAGCCGCCATCGATCAGCGAGAACAGGAGCAGCCCGCCGGGCAGCACCGAGAGCATCGGGAGCAGGGCCAGATAGCCCAGGCCCAGCGCGTAGAGCCCGCCGAGGCCGACGCGGAAGCCGTGGCGCGGTGCGCGGGGCTCGGCCTGCGGCCAGCTATCGCCTGCGACGCCTGCATATTCCAGCGGGGAGCCCGAGACGAGCTCATTGGGCCCAACCGTTCCGTCCACGCTGCTGCCGCCCTCGATCTCCGCCCCGTTGCCGATCCGCGCGCCGGGGTTAATAGTTGAACGGGTGCCGATGCGCACCCGCTGGCCGATGTCGATCTGCCCGATGCGCAGAGTGTCCCCGTCGAGCCAATGCCCGGCGAGGTCAACCTCGTATTCGATGGCCGTGTCCGAGCCGATGCGGGCCAGCCCGGTGACGGGAGGCATGGCGTCGAGGTGCACATTCTTGCCGATCTTATTGCCCAGGGCGCGGGCGTACCACGGTGCCAGCGGCGTGCCCATCAGCGCTTCGACTTTTGCGAAGGTCACGATGCGCTCCACCGCCCAAAGGCGCAGATGCACGCCGCCGCCGCGCCGGTATGCACCGGCGTGCACCCCGGCGAGCAGCAGGCGGGCCGAAACCACGACCAGCAGCACCCGGAAGGGCAAGGTGTAGAGCACCACCCAGGCCGCCAGGAGCGGGATCAGCGGCGGGTTGGGAACCCAGCTGGCATCCATGAAGTTGAACAGGATCCAGCACACCAATGCCATGCCGGTGACGTAGCGCAAACCGATGATCGAGTACAGGGCACCGATGACTGGTGCCTGCACCAACCCGATCCACCATCCGGTTGGCCGCTGTTCGCGGACCGTTGCCTCGGTGGTTCCCTGGGCATCCAGATGTGCCGCCAGCGCGCCGAGGGTGGGCCGGTTATAGATATCGGCGATGGACGCCTGCCGGTGGCGGGTGCGCAGCACGCCAACCAGTTGGGCCGCCGCCACGCTGGCGCCGCCTGCGGCGAAGAAGTCGCTGTCCGCATCCAAAGCCACCGGGCCGAGCCGCTCGGTCCAGATCTCGGCAACCCAGCCTTCGGTGCCGGTGAGCCGATGCCCAATCGGTTCTTCCGTGGCGCCATGGAGCGGCCAGGGCAACCCCTTGCGGTCCACCTTGCCGGAGGTTTTCAGCGGCAGCTCGGCGACCTGCCCCAGCGCGGGGACCAGCTGGGCGGGCAGGAATTCGGCGAGCCGGGATCGGCAGGCCGCCAGGTCGAGGGCGGCGCCGGCGTCGGGAACCAGATAGCCGGCCAGCACCTTATTTCCGCTCGGGGTGGACTGCACCGCCGCGGCCGCTTGGGCCACGCCGGGCAGCGCCGCCAACGCCTCGTCGATCTCGCCGAGTTCCACGCGGCGCCCGCCGAGCTTGACCTGCTCGTCGGCGCGGCCCACAAAAAGCAGCCCGTCGCGCTCGGCGCGGACCATATCCCCGCTACGGTAGGCCCGCTCCCAGCCCAGGGTCGGCATCGGGGCAAACTTCTGCGCGTCCTTCTGCGGGTCGAGGTAGCGTCCCAGGCCCACGCCGCCGATGATCAGCTCACCCTCCGAGCCCCAGGGCACCGGAAAGCCTTCGGCGTCAACCACGGCCAGGTCCCAGCCGCGCAGCGGCAAGCCGATGCTGACCGGACCACCGCCAGCCACGGGCGCTCCGCAGGCGATCACCGTGGCTTCGGTCGGCCCGTAGGTGTTCCAAACCTCGCGGGTCGGACCGGCCAGGCGCTCGACCAGCTCCGGCGGGAGCGCTTCGCCGCCGAAAATCAGCAGGCGGATATTCTCCAGGGTTTCCGCCGGCCACAGGGCTGCGAGCGTGGGAACGGTGGAGACCACGGTGACCTTGCGCTCGCCGAGCCAGTCGCCGAGGTCGGCGCCGGAGCGCACGATGTCCCGCGGCGCCGGAACCAGGCAGGCCCCGTGGCGCCAGGCGAGCCACATTTCCTCGCAGGAGGCGTCAAAGGCGACAGAAAGTCCGGCCAGCACCCGGTCCCCGCGGGTCAGCGGGGCATCCTGGAGGAACATCTCGGCCTCCGCATCGGCCCAGGCGGCCGCCGATCGGTGGGTGATGGCCACGCCCTTGGGCTTTCCGGTGGAACCGGAGGTGAAGATGATCCACGCGTCATCGACCGGGGTGGGAAACGGGCTATAACCTTGCGTGCGCACTCCCGCGCGGTGGGTGATGGCCAGGTTCTCGCCGATGACCACGCAGACTCCGGCTTCCTCCCACACCGTGGTGGCGCGATCCTCGGGCTCGTCGGCGTCTACCGGGACGTAGGCCGCCCCGGCGAAGAGGGTGCCCAAAATGGCGACGTAGAGATTCTTGGAACCCGAAGGCACCCGCACCCCGACGCGGTCCCCGGCGCCGATGTCCATGGCCCACAGTCGTTTGGCTAATTCTTCGGTTTCAACACGCAACTGGGCGTAGCTCAGCGCACAGGTTCCGTCGTCGAGGGCCAGCGCCGAAGGGTAGACCTCCATGGTCGTGGTGATGATATCGACCAGGGTCCGCGCGGGAGCCGGTGCGGTGCTCGCAAAGAGTGCTGTTTCGCTGTCCGCCGGATTCTCGACTATCGAGGAGTCAAATTTGTGTGCTGCCGGAATAACGTCCGACGAGGCGCCGGAGCGCGCGGAATAGTCCCAATCGATCAATTTTCCCCCAAGGATCATTGTTATGTTGTGAACCGGAATGGCTCCGGGCGATTGCTCCCCAGCAATCGCGCTTCGCCGGTGGTTAAACTCTGCGAAGCCAACTCGCGCCGCGTGGAACTCTTCCTGCCCATCCCCATGGTCAGGAGCCTCCACTGGCGTGAGCCACTAAATAAAATCATTGCAATTATTTGCCGCGTGCGTCAACTCGGCGCGCTCGCGGCGGGCTTCGGAGCGGCTGAGCATTCAAATAATTTCGATCAGCAGGCATTCACCCTAGGCCATCCGTACTAGTGAGATGAATATTTCCTTTTGGTGGCCAGCAGAGCTGAGAAGTTCCTCCAAATTCGACAGCGGCCGCTACGTGCACAGCATGGCCCCTGGTTCTGCGAAGATCATTGCATGAAGCTACAACAACGGTTGATGAGTGCCCTGCTGGTCGGCATGCTTGCGCTGGCAGCCGGGGCTCCTCACCGCGATTTGCCGGACCGGTCGCCGGCCCAAAGCGAGCCCTGCGCATCGATCCACCGGTTGAAGCCGGAACTTGAACTGAGCCAGCGCGTCACCTTCGTGCTGGCACCGGCCTATGGACAAACCGAGGTAACCATCACCAATTGTCTGCTCGGCCGCGATGGTTACACGCAGCAGTGGAATGCCCGGGGCTTTGCCGGCAGGGCCGGTTTTGCCAGACCCGGTCCCGTGTATGTCAATTCGCTGCAGACACCAACCGGGTCCTATAGCGTCACCGAAGCGTTTGGTCGAAGCAATCCGGGAACGAACCTTGGCTACCGGAAGCTCACCGAGGATTCCTATTGGAGTGGGCGCGAGGGGCGGCGCTTTAACAGCTATTTTGAGGGAGCGGGCGAGTTTCCCGACGAACCGCTCTGGCGATATATGCAGGCCGGGGACTACCAGCAGGCAGCCGTTGTCAACTACAACCGAGCGCCCGACGCTCGGCCGGTGCACGGGCGGAGCTTCGCGATATTCCTCCATGCGGGACTGCGCGAAACCTGGGGTTGCATCTCCACGGATCTGGCTACGGTGGAGAAATTTCTACGCGATACGCACCCGGGAGATCGAATCATCATGGGCGTGGAATCCGAATTATTCAAAGCTCTTGAAAGCCAGCGCTGAGGCCGGTTGCGGCCTATTATGTCCGATGGTGCTGATAGCTCTTGAGCTATGACTATTGTGCTGTTGGTGCTTGTGCTACTCAATATCCTGCTCGTTGTCGGCGCGCTCTTGCTGATCGTGCGGCGGACCGGTTCGAACGACCAGGCGCAGATTGCCGCGGCGGTGCGCGCAACCCATGGCGAGCTGCGCCAGGACCTGGGTGCGCAACGCGCCGAACTGCGCGATTCGCTGCACGAGGTGCGCCGGGACAGCGAGCAGCGGCTGGAAACGATCCGCGCCACCGTGGACGCGAAGATCACCGCGTTGAACGAATCGAACCAGCACATGCACCGCCAGCTGCACAGTGCGCTGCGCGAAGAACTAGAGCGCTTGCGCGTGGGCAACGAGTCGAAGCTCGAGAAGATGCGCGAGACGGTCGACGAGAAGCTGCAAGGGACCTTGGAGAAGCGGCTCGGTGAATCCTTTGAGCTTGTCAGCCAGCGCTTGGAGCAGGTGCAAAAGGGGCTGGGCGAAATGCAGAATCTGGCCGCGGACGTCGGCGGGCTCAAGCGCGTGCTGACGAATGTGAAGAGCCGCGGCACCTGGGGTGAGGTGCAGCTCTCGCGCCAATTGGAAGACCTGCTCACCCCGGAGCAGTATGCGCAGAACGTGGTGATTCGGCCCGAGAGCCGCGACAGCGTCGAGTTCGCGGTGATCATGCCCGGGCGTGAGGAGAAGCCGGTGTATCTGCCGATCGACTCGAAGCTGCCGCAGGAAGACTACGAGCGGCTTTTGGACGCCCAGGAATCGGGCGACAAGCTGCAGCTCGATGCGGCGAGCAAGGCGCTGGATAGGGCCATCACCATCCAGGCGAAGAAGATCGCCGAGAAGTACATCGAACCGCCGCACAGCACTGACTTCGCGATCATGTACCTGCCCACCGAGGGGCTCTTCGCCGAGGTGGTGCGCCGCCCGGGACTTGCCAGCCGGCTGCAAACCGAACACCGGGTGCTGGTCACCGGCCCGACGACGCTGATGAGCCTGCTCAATTCGCTGCAGATGGGCTTCCGGACCCTGGCCATCGAAAAGCGCAGCAGCGAGGTCTGGCAGGTGCTGTCCGCGGCGAAGGCGGAGTTCCGCAAGTACGGGGACGTATGGGACAAGCTGGAGAAGCAGTTGAGCACCGCGCAGAACACGGTCAAGGAAGCCGGAACCCGAACCCGGGCGGTGGAACGCAGGTTGAAGGATGTCCAAAGCCTGCCCGAAGAGCCGGTTTTGGAGCAGGCGCTCGGGCGCTAGCGGTCCAGCCGCAGCTTGAATCCGAGATGCGAGGCGGTGAAGCCCAGCCGCTCGTAGAAGCGGTGCGCCTCTGCCCGCGAGGCATCCGAGGTGAGCTGGACCAGCCCGGCGGCGCAGGCCGGCGCCGCCGCGTCGATCACCCAGCGCAGCATCGCCGAGCCCAGGCCCGTCGAGCGGGAATCGGAGCGCACGCGGACCGCCTCCACGTTCAGCCTGACGGATCCGCCCCGGGAGATCCCGGGGATGGAAGTCAACTGCAGCATCGCGATCACCTCGCCGGCGCGTTCGCCGAGCACCAGATCGTTGCCCGGATCGGCCAGCAGCCGCTCCAGGGCCTGCGCATAGCCCGCGGAATCGGCCGTCGCTTCGCGCGCGGCGCCAAGCGCATCGTCGGCCAAGAGCTGGCGCATTGCCGGAAGGTCGGCCGGTTCGGCGCGGCGCAGCAGCACCTCGGAGTTCAGCGGCGTGGGCAGGTCGAGCGTGGCGAGCATGGGTAACCTTTCAAGAAATCAGGGGCCGAACCGCCGCGCCGATCCAGGGTAGGCGATTCACAATCCCAAGTATGCAGCGAAACTCCGGTCACCTCCCGCTAAGCGGCGGGCGTGGGCGCTTCCTCGGCGGGGTGCTCCGCGCGCAGCTCGACGATGCAGAAGCGCAGGAAGAGCTGGGTGACCGGTCCGATGGCCACCGCATACAAAACGGTTCCGAAGCCGACGATGCCGCCCAGCAGCCAGCCGATGGCCAGCACGCTGACTTCGACTCCGGTGCGCGCCAGGCGCAGGCTGACTCCGGTGCGCGCATGCAGCCCGGTCATCAGTCCGTCGCGCGGCCCCGGGCCAAGCTGGCTGCCGATATAGAGCCCGCCGCCGAACCCGTTCACCAGCAGGG
Organism: Arthrobacter sp. MYb221; assembly: GCF_002979835.1. Classification (NCBI taxonomy): domain Bacteria; kingdom Bacillati; phylum Actinomycetota; class Actinomycetes; order Micrococcales; family Micrococcaceae; genus Arthrobacter; species Arthrobacter sp. MYb221. The sequence continues at coordinate 100,787 of NZ_PCPW01000014.1, forward strand.
AGCCGGCGAACAGGGCCAGCTGCGTGGGGAGGGAATCTGCCTGCGGAATCACGGCCAGTCCGATGTCGGCGGCCACGCCGATCCAGATGACGTTGGCGATGGTGCCCAGGCCGGGCATCTGGCGCAGCGGGATCCAGAGCAGCAGCACGAGGAAGCCGAAGAGGATCACCACTGTGCCCAGGCTGAGGCCGGTGTGCAGGGTCACGCCGTAATGGAGCACATCCCATGGGGCCAGGCCCAGTCCCGAACGGACAAAGCCCGCCATGGCCAGGCCAAAAAGGGTCAGGCCCACGAAGAGCTGGATGAGGCGCCGCGGAAGCCGCCCGGCGCGAAGCTGCGCCAGGGGTGTCAGGCGGGCCAATTTGGGGGAGCTGAAAGTTGCCATGAATCAATCATCTCGGCAAATGGCATTCAAAAAAAGTGCCAATTAGTGCACACTGGACCTATGACAGTGAACCAACGCCATCTGCCCGCCCGGCGATTGAGCGGGATGCTCGGACAGCGGGCGGGCGAGCAATCGGCCTACAGCTGGCTCTCGGAGGGAATCCGGCAACTGGTGGTCAACGGCCGGGTGCTTCATGGAACCATGCTGCCCAGCGAGCGCGAGCTGGTGGCCGAGCTCGGAATGAGCCGCACCACAATCACGCGCGCCTATCAGGAGCTCCGCGAACGCGGCTTCGCCGAGGCCCGGCAGGGCTCGGGGACCAGGATCCGGATTCCCGGCGGGGAGATCGGGGGAGGCGCCGAGCCGTTGGCGGTGGGCGTGCAGGAAACGCTTCCGCCCGGTGGAATCGACCTCACCTGCGGGGCGCCTACTGCTCCGTTGGGCCTGGCCAGCTACTACCAACGCGCCCTCGATCAGCTGCCCGGCTACATCGGCGGGATGGGCTACTACCCGCTGGGCCTTCCGTTGCTGCGCGAGGCGATCGCCGAAGACTACGCCCGCCGCGGCCTGCCCACCGGCCCCGAGCAGATCATCGTGACCGCCGGCGCGCTGTCGGGGGTGGCCACCGCCGCCCGGACGGTGCTGGCCCGCTCAGCCCGGGTGCTGGCCGAAAGCCCCAGCTACCCGAACTCCGTGAACTCCCTGCGGCAGCACGGAGCGCGCATGCTCGCGATGCCCATCGGACCCGAGGGCAGCGACGTGGCGGGCATCGAAGCCGCTCTGGCCCGCGGCGGGATCGGCGCCATGCTGTGCCTGCCGGACTTCCACAACCCGACCGGTACCCTGCTGGAGAATGAGGGACGCGAGCGCTGGGCCCGGGCGTTGGCCCGCCACGGCGTCCAGGGGATCATCGACGAGACGAACGCCGAGCTGTGGCTGGACGAGCGGCCGCCGGTATTTCCGATGGCGAAGTTCGGCGAGAACCTGATTACCGTGGGCAGCGCCAGCAAAACCTACTGGGGCGGCCTGCGGCTGGGCTGGATCAGGGCGCCGCGAGCGCTGGTGGGGGCCATCAACCAGGTCCGGGCCACCATCGACCTCGGCGCACCGGTGCTGGAACAGCTGGTGCTGAGCATGCTCATCACCGAACGGGCGGGCCTAGACGAGCCGACGCGCGCCAGTCTGCGCGCCAGCCGTGACTGGCTCCACGGATCCTTGGGAGCCGAACTGCCCGAGTGGAAGATCCAGAAACCCGGCGGCGGAATGTCGCTGTGGTGCAATCTCCCGGCGCCCAGGTCCGCGGCCCTGGCGGCGCAGGCCCGGAAGGCGGGATTGCTGCTGAGTCCCGGGGCCACCTTCGCCGTTCAGGACCACGGCCTGGACCACTGGCTGCGCGTGCCCTACGCCCTCGATGGCGAAAGCCTGGCTCGGGCTGTGCCGCAGTTGGTCGAAGCCTGGAAGACGGTGGCCTGAGGTGCGTTACGCGGCGCGGAAGCCCGGGCACTTGCCGGCTTAAGCGGAAATGGGGCCCGGCCACCGCTTGGAAGCGATGAATCGGACCCCATTGCCGCCGAAGCGGCAACACCGGTGGAGAACTAGGCCTTGAAGCGCTCGATGGAGCGAGCCAGTTCGGCCTCGGCGGCCGCGCGGCCCTCCCAGCCCTCGGCCTTGACCCACTTGCCCGGTTCCAGGTCCTTGTAGCGGGTGAAGAAGTGCTCGATTTCCTTGATCAGCCACTGATCGATGTCTTCGAGTTCCTTGATGTGGTCGAAGCGCTTGTCGGTCGGCACGCACAGCAGCTTCGCGTCGCCACCGCCATCGTCGGTCATGTTGAAAACGCCGATGGGGCGGGACTCGACGATGACGCCCGGGATCAAATCGACACCCGGGATGTAAACCATGGCGTCCAATGGATCGCCGTCTTCGCCCAGGGTGTCGTCGAAGTAGCCGTAGTGGGTCGGGTACTGCATGGAGGTGAAGAGCACTCGATCCAGGCGCAAGCGATGGGTCTCGTGGTCGATTTCGTACTTGACGCGTGATCCGGTTGGGATCTCGATGGTCACGTCGTGGCTCATAAAAAGCACACTCCTAAACTAGTCTTAGGGATATCCGCTAATAAGCGTATCGCCCCCGGGGGCATAAGTAGCTAAACCCGCGAGAGGAACATGCTCACATGAACACTGCCGTAAGACGCGTGCTGACGCTTGCGGTGGCGCTGTTGGCAGTGGTGGGCATGGCCGTGGCGATGTTCAGCGCGCCGCGCAGCTTCACCGGTGAACCGCAGGCGCACTACGTCCGTGCCAGCGCAACCGCTCCGGACGCCGCGCCGGTCACCGTCAAGGATCTGGATCCCGAAGCTCCCCTGCCCGATAGCGCGGTGCTCGCCGCGCAACTGGATGCGATCCTGGGCACCAAGGGGGATCAGACCTCCTTCAATGCCCAGGTGGTCGACGTGGCCAGCGGCAAGGTGCTCTACGACAAGAATGCGCAAACTCCCGGAACTCCGGCCTCAAGCCTGAAGGTGGCCACTGCGCTGGCCGCGCTGGATACCCTCGGCGGGGAGCACCAACTGTCCACCAGCGTGTGGCTAGACGGTAACACCCTGGTATTGCGCGGCGGCGGGGATGTGCTGCTGGGCGACGGCGAGTCCGACCCCGCGCACCCCAAGGGCTACGCGGGCCTAGCCACTCTCGCGGCGCAAACCGCGAAGGCGCTGGAGGATCGCGGCATCGGCGAGGTGGAGCTCTGGCTCGACGATTCGCTCTTCGGCGATGCGCAGGTCAACCCGGCCTGGGATAAGTCGTTGTTCACCTCGAATAACATCGGCGCGGTATACCCGATCGCGCACTACGCCGGACGCGCCGCCGAAAGCACCCGCTCGGCCTATCAGTCAGACCCCGCCCAGCAGGTGCGCAAGGTTTTCGCCGCCGAGCTGGGCAAGCAGGTGAAGGTCAGCACGGGCGGACGCGGCGCCTACGAGGGCGGGGAACAGCTCACCGAGGTGCTCTCCGCCCCGCTGCGCGTGCAGATCAAGCACATGCTGCTGGTCTCGGACAACTACCTGACCGAAGCCATGGGCCGGCTGGTAGCGGTGCGCCAGGGCCTGGACCCGAAGCAGGCCGGATTGGCCGTGCAGCAGGTTGCACAAACATATGGCGCCACCGGCATATCCTTGGTGGATACCAGCGGGCTGGCCGCAGCCAACCAAATTTCACCGGCCGCTTTGACCACGCTGCTGCGCGCCGCGGCCACTAGCGGAAAACCCGAACTGCGCGAACTGGTCTACTCGCTGCCCGTCGCCGGATACAACGGCACCCTGATGAACCGGCTCGATGCGGCCGCTACCCTCGGGCTGGTGCGGGCGAAAACCGGCTCGCTGACCGGGGTGGCCACGCTGACCGGGATGACGCTGACCGAAGACGGGCGGCTGATCGCTTTCAGCATCTTTGCCGCACAGCCCAACGGGGCGCTGGCACCACATAAACCAACCATCGACCAGGCAGTCACCGCCCTGCGCGGCTGTGGGTGCCGGTAGGAGAATTACATGAGCCAGTTCATCGATTGGGATCTCGCCGTAAGCACCGCAAAAACGCTGATGCCCGCCGGGCCGGCGCTGAGCGGCAAACAGGCGGTGCGGATCGTGGAAGAACTGCGCATCGCCGGCGGGCAGGGGCTCACCGAGGCCGAACGGATCTCGCAGCTGACCTCCACCGCACCCTCCGAAACCCTGGTGGTGGACCGCGCCGGATGGGCCAAGGCGGTCAGCCAGAACTTCGCCGCAATGCTTCCCGAGCTGCCCAAAACCCCCACCGCCCTGCCGCTGATCGCCGGGGCGGAACTCGGTGCGGTGCTTTCGGTGCTCGGCCCCCGGGTGCTGGGGCAATTCGACCCGTTCGCCGGCCCCCGGCTGCTGCTCAACGCCCCGACGATCACCCAGATCCGCGGCGAGCTGAACCTGAACGCGCGGGACTTCTACCTGTGGATCGCCACCCACGAGCAGACCCACCGGCTGCAGTTCGAACATGCGCCATGGATCCCTGGGGTGATGAAGCAGACCCTGGCCGAGGTCTTCGAGCCGCTGGGCGGGAAGACCAACTCGATGAACGACATCGGGGCGCGGATCAAAACCATGCGCAGCGAGGTCGGCGAGCTGACCAGCATCATGTCGGTGCTCGAAGGCCACGCAATGGTCGTGATGAACGATGTCAGCTCGATCCGCACGATCAAGACCATCCGCAACCGCTTCGCCGCCCGCGGCAAGAACCGTTCGCCCTGGGCCAGCTGGATCGGCAAGCTGTTGGGCATGGACGCCAAGGCCCGCCAGTACGAGCGCGGCGCGAAGTTCGTGCGCCACCTGGTGGACGAGATCGGCTATGCCGGCTTCAACGAGATCTTCACCGACCGGGAACTGTTCCCCAGCTCCGCGGAACTCGACAACCCCGCACGCTGGCTGGCCCGCACCCGATGAGCCGGCCGATCGACCTGGCCCGCAACGCGGTGGCGGCGCAGGCCGGAGAATTCGCGCTGCTCGGCGTTTCGGGCGGGGCCGACTCCCTGGCGCTGGCCGTTGCCGCCAGCCAGCTGCGCGAGCGGATCCGCTTCGCCGTGGTGATCGTGGACCATGGCCTGCAAGCGGGCAGCGCCGCGGTGGCGGCGCGCGCCGCCGCGCAATGCCAGGCGCTGGGCCTGGAGGAGGTGCTGCTCAAGACGGTGCACACCGCCGGGGACGAGGCCTCCGCCCGGGCCGCCCGATATGCGGCCTTCGAGCAGGCCATGGAGCAGACCGGGGCGCAACGCCTGCTGCTCGCGCACACCAAAGACGATCAGGCCGAACAGGTGCTGCTGGGGATCCTGCGCGGTTCGGGCACCAGGTCCTTGGCTGGAATACCCGTCTCGCGCGGCCCCTACGCCCGCCCGCTGCTGGAGCTGACCCGCCAAGACACCGAGCACATCTGCGCGCGGGCCGGCGTCGAGTACTGGGAAGACCCGAGCAATGCGGACACCGCCTACCGACGCAACCACATCCGCCACGAGGTGCTCCCGTTTTTGCGTGCGCAGCTCGGCGGGCACCTGACCGAGGCGCTGGCCCGCACCGCGGCGCTGGCGGCGGCGGACGCAGACGCGCTGGACTCCTGGGCCGGGCGGGCGTGGGCGCAGGCGCGCAGCGCCGCCGGGGTGGACTTGCGGATTCTTGCCACTTTTCCCGAAGCCATCGCCTCCAGGGTGCTGCGCCTGGCCGCCGCCGAGGCCGGGGCGCAGAATCTGGGCAGCGAGCGCACGGCGGCCCTGTGCGCGCTGGCCGGGGTGGGGGCGAGCAAGTCCCGTTCGGCCGGTCCGGTGCAGCTCGAAGGCAAGATCAGTGCGTTGCGGCGCTCCTCGGTGATAGTTTTCACGACCACAAGCTCAACAACACTAAACTAAATGTGGCACTCTAGTTGAGTACCCCACCTCTGAGAATCAGGAGAACCCTCGTGGATTCGAACACAGTCAAGGCCGATCTCGCGCACGTACTGTATACCAAGGAAGAAATCCAGGCTCGCATCGATGACCTGGCCGCACAGATCGACAAGGATTACGAGGGACGCGACATCCTCGTTGTCGGCGTGCTCAAGGGTGCGGTGATGGTCATGGCGGATCTGGTCCGCGCGCTGAAGTCCCACCTGTCCATGGACTGGATGGCGGTCTCCTCCTACGGTTCCGGAACCCAGTCTTCCGGCGTGGTGCGTATTCTCAAGGACCTGGACACCGATTTGATGGGCAAGCATGTGCTCATCGTCGAAGACATCATCGACTCGGGCCTGACCCTGTCCTGGTTGAAGGCCAACCTGGAATCCCGCGGCCCGGCCTCGGTGGAAATCTGCACCCTGCTGCGCAAGCCGGAAGCGGCGAAGGTGGAAATCGACGTGAAATACGTCGGCATGGACATTCCCAACGAATTTGTTGTCGGCTACGGCTTGGACTACGCGGAAAAGTACCGCAACCTGGACTGCGTGGGCACCTTGGCTCCGCACATCTACGAGTAGGGAACTTTTAACGCCGCTTAGGCGTTGAACTGAATCGAAGGTGGCGTTGCCCGGACGCCGGCAGAACGCGTGAGGGGGATGCGAAAGGTACGGGACCTTTCGGGTCGATGAAAACTAAGAAGATTTTTAACAGCTGGATCATTTGGGTCCTGGTCGGTGTGACCGCGATGGTGTTGTTCCTGCCGATGGTATTCGGCAACGGTTCGGCACAAGTGGATACCTCCGTGGGCCTGAACCAACTCACCAGCGGTAACGCCACCGAAGCGAAGATCTTCGACGGAGATCAACGAGTAGACCTGACCCTGCGCGACGCGCTGAACGTCGACGGAGTGGACAAGGGAAAGAAGATTTCCTTCTACTACTCCGTACCCCGCGCCGACCAGGTGGTCGACGCGATGAACGACGCGCAGCTGAGCAAGTTCACCGATCAGCCGGTGGAAAACAACTGGCTGCTCTCGATGCTCGGCATCATTATCCCCTTCATCCTGATTGCAGGCATCTTCTGGTTCATCCTGGCGCGCAGCCAGGGTGGCGGTTCGAAGGTGATGCAGTTCGGCAAGTCCAAGGCGAAACTGATCACCAAGGATATGCCGCAGGTGACCTTCGTGGACGTGGCCGGCGCCGAAGAGGCGGTGGAGGAACTGCACGAAATCAAGGAGTTCCTGCAGGAGCCCGCCAAATTCCAGGCCGTGGGCGCGAAGATTCCCAAGGGCGTTCTGCTCTACGGCCCTCCGGGCACCGGCAAGACGCTGCTGGCCAAGGCCGTGGCCGGCGAGGCGGCGGTCCCGTTCTACTCGATTTCGGGTTCCGACTTCGTCGAGATGTTCGTCGGCGTGGGTGCCTCGCGCGTGCGCGACCTGTTCGAACAGGCCAAGACCAATTCCCCGGCGATCATCTTCGTTGATGAGATCGACGCCGTGGGCCGGCACCGCGGCGCCGGAATCGGCGGCGGCAACGACGAACGCGAGCAGACGCTGAACCAGCTGCTGGTCGAGATGGACGGCTTCGACGCCTCCACCAACGTCATCCTGATCGCCGCGACCAACCGTCCGGACGTGCTGGACCCGGCGCTGCTGCGCCCGGGACGCTTCGACCGGCAGATCCCGGTGGAGGCACCGGATCTGAAGGGCCGCGAACAGATCCTGAAGGTCCACGTGGCCGGCAAGCCGATGGACGCCACGGTGGATCTGAACGCGGTGGCGAAGAAGACCCCGGGCTACACCGGCGCGGATTTGGCCAACGTGCTCAACGAGGCCGCGCTGCTCACCGCCCGCTCGAACGCCAACCTGATCGATGACCGCGCGCTGGACGAAGCGATCGACCGGGTGATGGCCGGGCCGCAGAAGCGCACCCGGCTGATGGACGAGCACGAGCGCAAGGTCACCGCCTACCACGAGGGCGGCCACGCGCTGGTGGCCGCGGCGATGAACCAGACCGCACCGGTCACCAAGATCACCATCCTGCCCCGCGGCCGCGCCCTGGGCTACACCATGGTGGTCCCGGAGTCCGATAAGTACTCGATCACCCGCAACGAACTGCTGGACCAGATGGCCTACGCCATGGGCGGCCGCGTGGCCGAGGAGATCGTCTTCCACGATCCCTCCACCGGCGCGTCCAACGACATCGAGAAGGCCACCGACACCGCACGCAAGATGGTCACCGAATACGGCATGAGCGAGAAGATCGGCGCGGTGCGCCTGGCCTCCTCGGCCGCCGCACAGGGCATGGGCACCGGGAGCCGGGACTACTCCGATGAGATGGCCCACCTGGTCGACGAGGAGGTGCGCACGCTCATCGAGCAGGCGCACGACGACGCCTACTGGGCGCTGACCGCCAACCGCCACGTGCTGGACCGCCTCGCGCTGGCCCTGCTGGAGCACGAAACGCTGAACCAGAAGGAAATCGCCGAGCTCTTCGTCGATCTGGTCAAGCGCGACAAGCGCGACGTGTGGCTGAGCAACGACGAGCGTCCGGTCCACGAACAAGGCCCGGTATTAAGCCCCAAGGAGCGCGCGGCGCGTTCGACCGACTAGGATCGAAGTCGTGATTGAAGTCAATGAGATCGACCAGCCGCGCATTGCCGCGGCGGTCCGCGAAATCCTCGAAGCGATCGGCGAAGATCCGGACCGCGATGGCCTGCTGGACACCCCGAAGCGGGTAGCCAAGGCCTACGCCGAATTCTTCGCCGGTTTGCATCAGGATGCCGCCGAACACCTGTCCACCACTTTCGACATCGAACATGACGAACTGGTGCTGGTCAAGGACATCCCGTTCTATTCCACCTGCGAACACCACCTGGTCCCGTTCTACGGCACCGCGCATATCGGCTACATTCCGGGCCGCGGCGGCAAGGTCACCGGTCTGAGCAAGCTGGCGCGCCTGGTCGAGGTCTTCGCCCGCCGCCCGCAGGTGCAAGAGCGCTTGACCACCCAGATCGTCGATGCGCTCGTCGAACACCTCGAACCCACCGGCGCGATCGTCGTGATCGAATGCGAGCACATGTGCATGTCGATGCGCGGGGTGCGCAAGCCCGGCGCGAAGACCGTCACCAGTGCGGTGCGCGGACAGCTGCGCGAGACCGCAACCCGTGCCGAAGCCATGAGCCTGATCCTCGGAAGGTAGCAATTATGTCACTTGGAGCCATCCCGGGCACCGGCCCGGCCACCAGCCCGCTGACCGTGATCCGCAAGTCGAAGCGGAAGAGCTTCGCGGACCTGCCCACCGGGCGCACCCTGGTGATGGGGATCCTGAACGTCACCGAGGACTCCTTCTCCGACGGCGGCGAGTTCCTGGGCACCGACAAGGCGCTGGACCACGGGCTGAAGCTGCTCTACGCCGGAGCCGACATCATCGACGTGGGCGGGGAATCCACCCGTCCCGGAGCCAAGGACGTGGATCCCGCCCTGGAGCAGGCGCGCATCATCCCGGTGATCGAGGCGCTGGCTAAGGCCGGCGCGGTGATCTCCGTGGACACCATGCACGTGTCCACCGCCCGCGCGGCCATCGCCGCCGGGGCGCAGCTGGTCAACGACGTCTCCGGGCTGACCTATGAGCAGGGCATGGCGGAACTGATCGCCGAAACCGGGGTCCCCTACGTGCTGATGCACCGCCGCGGCACCGCCGCGAATATGGTGCACGAGGCGAACTACGGGGACCCGGTGGCCGAGGTGCTCGCCGAGCTGCGCACCCTGCGCGACGAGTTCCTGGCCAAGGGCGTGAAGCCCGAACAGCTGATCCTCGACCCGGGCCTGGGCTTCGCGAAGAATGCCGAGCACAACTGGGCGCTGCTGGCCAACCTGGCGGCCTTCGCGGCGCTGGGCCACCCGGTGCTGGTCGGCACCAGCCGCAAGCGTTTCCTCGGCGAACTGCTGGCCGACGGCAAGGACCCGCGCGAACCGCTGGGCCGCGACGTGGCCACCGCCGCGACCACCGTGCTCGCCGCCCGGGACAACGCCTGGGCGGTGCGCGTGCACGATGTGGCGGCCAGCCGCGACGCGTTGGAAGTCGTGCAGGCCTATGGATCGCATTAGCATCCAGGGGATTTCCGCCACCGGCTATCACGGGGTCTTCGACCACGAGAAGCGCGAAGGCCAGGAATTCCGCATCGACGTGGTGCTGCATGTGGACATCACCCGGGCCGCGCTGAGCGATGACGTGGCTGACACCGTGGACTACGGGGCCGTCAGCCAGCTGGTGGTCGATCAGATCCAGGCCGGACCCTGGGACCTGATCGAAAAGCTCGGAGCGCAGATCGCCGAGGCGATCCTCGCCGCCTGGCGCTCGGTGGCCACCGTGGAGGTGATGGTGCACAAGCCGCAGGCTCCGATTCCGGTGCCTTTTTCCGATGTGAGCATCTCGCTGACCCGGCAGCAGAGCGTGCATACCGCGATTATCGCGCTGGGTGCCAACCTCGGGGACAGCGCCGCGACGCTGCGCTCGGCCATCGCGGAACTGCGCGAGCACCTCGAGGTGCTGCGGACCTCCCCGGTAGCGCTCACCAAGCCGGTGGGCGGCCCGCCCGAACAGCCCGATTACACCAACCAGGTCATCGAGGTGCGCACCACGCTGGGCCCGTACGAGCTGCTTGAGCTGTGCCAAAGCATCGAGGCCAACCACGAGCGCACCCGCGAGGTGCGCTGGGAGGCGCGCACGCTGGACCTGGATCTGATCACCTTCGACCAGCTGCGCCTGGACGAGGAACTGCTGACCCTGCCGCATCCGCGCGCCCACACCCGCGGGTTCGTGCTCGCCCCGTGGAGCTGGATGGATGCCGACGCGGTGCTCAACGGACAGCTGGTATCCCGGCTGGCGGCCGAAGCGGCGGACACCGCGGACATCATCAGGCTATGAACCGGCTCAAGCTGCGCACGCTCATCTGGTGCACGCTGCTTGGCGGCGTGACCGGTTGGGTTGCCTTGCGCCTGCTCACGGCCGCCGGCAGGTTCTCCCCGGTGCTCGACTACGCCGCATTGTTCTCCCTGGGCGCGGTGTGCGCGGTGGTCCTCTTCCTCGGCATCCGGGTCAAGCGTTCAACCCTGGGCCGCGGCCATATCGACCCGATCGCCGCCGCGCGCACGCTGGTGCTCGCGCAGGCGGCCGCCTACGCCGGCGCACTGATTACCGGCTGGCATCTGGCCCCGCTGCTGACCTTGCTGTTCGCCTCCGGCTCGAGCCCCACGCTCACCCGCGCGATGGTCCTCACCGGCGCCGGGATCCTGATGGTGGTCATCGGCTACCTTGTCCAGCACCTTTGCAAACTACCGCCCGAGGACACCGATGAAAATACCGATGGAATCGTCACCGAATAACTTCACCGCGGTGGACCCCGACTATTTTAAGGTCAAGCTGGCCACCTGGCTGATCCAGACCGGCAGCTACCTGCTGGTGGCGCTGCTGCCGTTGATCCTGCGCCTGTTCGGCCTCCCCGTGCCCTGGTGGTTGGTCATCCTCCCGCCGGTGCTGGTCCTCGGCCTGGCCTTGCCGATCCTGCGCATGCTGCGCCGCCAGGTGCGGGCGCTGGGCTACCGGGAACGCGAAGAAGACCTGCTGGTGCGTTCCGGGGTGCTCTGGCGCAAGCAACTTGTCATCCCCTACGGGCGGATGCAATATGTCGAGGTCACCAGCGGGCCGCTGGAACGCCGCTATGGGTTGTGCAAGCTGACGCTGAACACCGCCGCCGGGTCTGCCACCGCGGTCATCCCCGGGCTGCGCGAAGACACCGGGCAGGCGTTGCGCGAACGCTTGGTCGCGGCCGGCGAAGCGAACCTGCTGTGAACGAATGGCAGCGGGTCCACCCGGCCAGCCCCTTTGTGCACGGCTGGCTGGCCATCGTCGGTTTGGCCTGGGTGTACTGGCAGAATACCGATGACATTTCCTGGGCGGAACGTTTCACCGGCAGCCGGCTGGCCTGGACCGTGGGCATCGGCTCGGCGGCGCTGGCGCTGGTGCTCATCTTCTACGCGCTGTCCTGGTATTTCACCCGCTACCGGATCAGCGAAACCCACGTTTATGTGAACGCCGGAATGGTCTTCCGCAGCCAAAAGCAGGCGCGCATCGACCGGGTGCAGGGCATCGACATCGCCCAGCCCCTGGTGGCCCGGCTGCTCGGCTTGGCCGAACTGCGCTTCGATGTGGCCGACGGTTCGGCTTCGGTCATGCGCCTGTCCTTCCTGCGCAAGGCGCACGCCCACCAGCTGCGTGCCGAGATCCTGGCGCTGGCCCAAGGCGAGATCCCGGTGCAGGAAGAAGCCGCGCAGCCGGTTCCGCTGATGGCCAAGGTGCCAGCCGGACGCCTGCTCGCCTCCATGTTCCTGCGGCTTCCCACGGTGATTGGCGTGCTCTTGGCGTTGGTTCTGGGCATCCTGAGCCTCTCGGGGGTTGGCGTGCTGGTTGCCGGCCTGGTGCCGATGCTGCTCGGCTTCGGCGGCTGGTTCTACAAGGAACTGAACAACTCATGGAACTTCAGTGCGAGCGCCACGGATACCGGCCTGCGGATCAGCCACGGGCTGGCCGATACCAAGCAGCAGTCGTTGCCGGCCGGCCGGGTGCAGTCGATCCAGATCAGTTCGCCGGCCTTTTGGCGGCTGCTCGGCTGGTACCGGGTGGAGGTCAACGCGCTCGGTGTCGGTGAAGAAGAAATGTCGAATCTGCTGGTGCTGCCCGTCGGGGACTTCGAAGCGGTCACCCAGGTGATGGGGATCTTGCTGCCCGAGTTGGGGGTCGAGAACCAGCGCGCGGTGCTGCATACCGCCATCACCAGCGGAACCGACCACGGTTTCACCAGCTCACCGGCCCGTGCCAAGGCCTTGTCTCCGGGGGCCTGGAAGCATCAGGCGTTTTTGAGCACCGGCAGTTGCGTGATCACCCGCTTCGGTTGGCTTTCGCGCAGCGCGGCCTTCGTGCCGCATCGGCGGATCCAGGGGATGGTGCTGCAGCAGGGCCCCTGGGAGCGTCGCCGGGAGTTGGCGGGGATCCGCCTGTACAGCGCCGGTGGCTCGATCATGGGCTACATGCATCAGCTCGATGAGCAGGTAGCGACAGAATTTTTTGCGGCGCAAGCGCGGCGACAGGTTGAGAGGTAGATCCATGGAGGCACCCCGCTTAGGCATTGGAATCATCTCCGCCGGCAAGGTCGGAGCGGTCCTCGGGGCCGCGTTGGCGGCCGCCGGACACCGGATCACCGGCGTGCATGCAGTCTCCGAAGCGTCGCGGGACCGTGCCGAGGTGTTGCTGCCCGGCGTGGAGATCCTGGATCCGGCCGAAATCCTGCGGCGCAGCGAGCTGGTGCTCTTCGCGGTCCCAGATGATGTGCTCGGCGAACTGGTCCAGGGCTTGGCCGCCGCTGGGCACTTTGTGACCGGCCAGCTGGTTGCCCACACCGCCGGACGGTACGGCACCGGGATCCTGGAGCCCGCGCGAGCCGCCGGAACCTTCCCGCTGGCCATCCACCCGGCAATGACCTTTACCGGGATGAGCTTGGATCTGCAACGGCTTACCGACTGCGTTTTCGCCGTCACCGCGGATGAAATCATGCTCCCCGTGGCTCAGGCGCTCGTGGTGGAGATGCGCGGAGAGCCGGTGGTGATCGCCGAGGCAGACCGCGTGAGCTATCACGCGGCGCTGGCCCATGCGTCAAATCATCTGAACACCATTACCGCGCAGTCGGCCGATATGCTACGCCGGATCGGGGTGCAAGATCCGGCGGCTACGCTGCGTGCGTTGATGGGCGCAAGCCTGGACAACGCCTTGCGTTCGGGAGCCGGAGCCTTGACCGGGCCGGTAGCCCGGGGCGACGTGGGAACCGTCAGGGCGCATCTGGCCGCGATGGCCAAGGACCAAACCGAGACCGTGGACAGCTACCGCAGCCTCTCGCGGGCTACCGCGCAACGCGCGGCGGCACTCGGGCGGATCTCGCCGGGAACACTTCAAGAACTGCTGCAGGTTCTAGAATAGAGGGCGTGAAGACCCCGATGATTGTTCAAACCCGCGATGAGCTGAAGACAGCGATCGCTCAGGCCAACCCGCAAACTCTGGGCTTTGTTCCCACCATGGGGGCATTGCATGAGGGGCACGCGCGACTTTTTGCCAAGGCGCGTACCGAAAACGAGTTGGTGGTCAGTTCGGTCTTCGTCAATGAGCTGCAATTCAATGATGCACAGGACTATGCCAATTACCCGCGTGACCTAGATGCCGATGTGCAATTGGCCGCGCAGGCCGGGGTCGATATCGTCTTCGCGCCGCGCGCCGAGGAAATTTACCACGCGGGGATGCCGTTGATCCGGCTGAACAGCGGGGTGCTGGGCGAAATGTACGAGGGGGCCTCCCGCCCGGGGCATTTCGACGGGATGCTGGCGGTGGTGGCCAAGCTGCTTCACCTGGCAGATCCGCGGCAAGGCGAATACCGCGCCTATTTCGGGCAGAAGGACGCTCAGCAGTTGGCGCTCATCCGGCGGATGGTCGCAGATTTGGACTACCCGGTGCTACTGCGCTCGGTGCCGATCGTAAGGAGCCCCGAAGGGCTGGCGCTGTCCAGCCGCAATGCGTTGCTCAACGCCGAAGAATTGCGGGCCGCGTTGGTGCTGCACCGTGCGATCGAACTGATTTCCGGGCGTGCTGCCCGTCACGAACCGCTGAATATTGACGACGCGCTGGGCCTGTTCCAGATGGAACCACTAGTCGAGCTCGACTATTTCGTGGTGGTAGACCCCAATACCCTCCAGGAGCTAGCCTTCAATTGCCAGGACACTCCCTTTACCGGGCAGGGCCTCGTGCTGGTGGCGGCCAAGGTCGGTAATGTGCGCTTGATCGATAACCAGCCAATTTAAGTCAGTCGAAGCGTCGTGCGGTCCGCTCGAGAATTTCGCGGAATTGTCCCAACTCGGCCATGATCTGCGCGGCGCTTTCCTCTGCTTGAACGAATTGGACCGCTTCACCGGCATAAACCGGGGCCATCGAGACCAGCGCTTGCGCGCGGGCAGTGCGCATCTGTTCACGCAGCTGTTCCGTGGCAGCGGCCTGCAGCCCGGGAATGTCCCCGGCCCAGTGCTGGCTGAATTCGTTTCTCAGCGCCCGTCCGCCAAACTCTTCCGCCCAGGGAAGCTGCTGTGCGATATCAAATGCGCGGGTGTATACGGTGTCGTCTAATCCGGAGGCCAGGACCGCGGCCTTTAAGTTCTCGTGTCCGCTGGCTTCGGCACTAGCAAGGAAACGCGTCCCTACCCAAGCCGCATCTGCGCCGGCGGCCAATACCGCAGCCACGGCCCGGGCGGTGCCGATGCCGCCGGCGGCGATCACCGGTTTAACGTTCTGCATCGTCGCCAGCTGCACCAGCGGCAGCGTTCCCGCTTCGTTGCGCCCATGGCCGCCGCCTTCGCCGCCCCGGGCAATGACAACATCGATATCATCTTGCATGGCCCGGGCGAGGTCTTCCGCGTTTCCCACCTGCATGGCAGTGAGCACTCCCGCTTCGTGGGCTAGGGCCGCACTCCTGGTGGGGTCGCCGAAACTCAACACAACCAATGACGGCTCGTAGTCGAGGAAGCTTTCCAAGGCGCTCAAGTCATTTTCCAAAGACCACGCCATGAAACCGACACCCCAGGGGGAATCTGTTGAGCCCAGATGGGCTGCCTGCTCCGAAATCCATTCGCCGGTGGGGGTGGCCGGGCAGCCAATCATCCCTACGCCGCCGGCGGCGCTGACGGCGGCAGCGAGCTGGCCGCCGGCGGCGCCTGCCATCGAAGCGTTAAAGATTGGCTCACGGTATCCAAGGAGTGTCTGAAGGTCGCTCATAACGCCAGACTAGGACACCAAATTGAATGTGACGCAGAACCCCCTCCGTCGATTTGTAAGTTAACCGAAGTCTCTGTATAGTTTTTCTCTGTTGCCGGAACGCAAACAACGTGGAATACACGTAGAATTCATCCGGTGGCAAAGAGCTTTTCACAAGGCGTTTCGACTGGTTTTGACCGGTTCACGAAACATGCTAGAGTTGTAAAGTTGCTCCGGAGCGAAGCAGCCGCCGATTGCGGTGGTTGTGGTGTCGAGAGTGTTTGTTGTTTGAGAACTCAATAGTGTGCCAAGTTTATTGATACCGAATTATTTTTAATTTGGTGGATATATAA